>CAZXTI010000246.1:0-2987 GCA_964643565.1 uncultured Hyphomonas sp.
GCATGACGGAGCTGTTCCTCGAAGCTGGCGGGCCTGAAGGTGTGCTCAATTGCGTTCACGGTGACAAAGTGTCAGTCGATGCGATTTTGAAACACCCTGATGTAAAAGCAGTGAGTTTTGTCGGCTCGTCCGATATTGCGCAATATGTTTACGCAACCGGCACAGCCCACGGCAAACGTGTGCAAGCTATGGGCGGCGCGAAGAACCACGGTATCATCATGCCTGACGCAAACATTGAGCAGGCCGTGAAAGACATTGTCGGTGCAGCTTATGGTTCGGCAGGCGAGCGCTGCATGGCGTTGCCAGTGGCCGTAACGGTTGGCCAGAAAACAGGCGATGAGTTCGTTGAGCGCATGCTAGAAGCCGCGCAAGGCCTTAAAGTTGGCACTTCTACGGATGCCGATGCGCATTATGGCCCGGTGGTGTCAGCAGCGCACAAGGCCAAGGTTGAAGACTATATCCGTATGGGCGTTGAAGAAGGCGCTGATCTCTTGCTCGATGGGCGTAATCATACGCTGCAAGGCTATGAAAATGGTTTCTTTGTTGGACCGACCCTGTTCGACAATGTGCGCCCTGAAATGACCTCCTATAAGGAAGAGATTTTTGGGCCTGTTTTGCAGGTGGTTCGAACCGACTGTCTCGAAGCCGCCGCCGCACTGCCAAGCAATCACCAATATGGAAACGGCGTTGCCATCTTTACCAGTAATGGCCGTGTCGCCCGCGAATTTGCAGCGCAGGTCAATGTCGGCATGGTCGGCGTGAATGTGCCGATCCCTGTGCCGGTGAGCTACCATACATTTGGCGGCTGGAAACGTTCAGCCTTTGGCGACACAAACCAGCACGGCCCGGAAGGTGTTCGCTTCTGGACGAAGATCAAAACCGTCACGCAGCGCTGGCCTGAAGGCGATATTGGCGATCAGGCATTTATCATCCCAACGATGGAATAGGAAATTTAGCCATGCATAAGATTTTTCAACTGCTTATCTTGTGCATGGCCCTCGCCATTGCGGGCGGGCGTCCTTCAGCGGCACAAAACACGCCCTCTCTTCATGATATGATTGCCCTAAAGGGGGGCACGCTTGTCGATGCTGAGTTTGACGCCCCTATTGAGAACGGTGTCATCCTTATCAGCGATGGCCAGATTATCGCAAGCGGTCCCGCCAGTGCTGTTACTATTCCTGAGGGCGCTGAAATTGTGGACATAACTGGGCGATGGGTAATGCCCGGGCTTGTCGATGCACATATGCATTTTGCCCAGTCAGGCGGACTGTACACGCGCCCTGATGGTTTGGATTTGCGCGATGTACGTGCTTATGAAACCGACAGGCAGCATTCCAGCGACCAATTGCCGGTCACATTTCGGCGGTATCTAGCCTCTGGTGTAACGGCGGTTGTTGATGTTGGCGGACCCAGCTCAAACTTCGCCATTCGTGAGCATGGAGAAACATTGGCGCCGCAAATATCTATGGCGGGCCCATTGCTCGCGACACTGACACCTGCCTTTGCTGAGCGTGTTGCAAGGCTCGACCTTGACGGAGATCGGATGATCATTCGTGTGCTTGGCCCTGATGATGGTCGCGCGCGTGTGCGTGCCCAGCTTGTTAACAAGCCCGACCTTATCAAGATTTGGTACATTGCGTCGCCTGCTCGCCCGGCGGAGGAGAGCTATGCGACAGTGCAGGCGATTATTGATGAGGCGCATAAAGGCGGCGTGCGTGTTGCTGTACATGCAACGGAACTGGAAACGGCGCGATTGGCAGTGAAAGCAGGCGCGGATATTCTGGTTCACACGGTTGATAACGCGCCAGTTGATGCGGCTATGGTGGCAGCACTTAAAGAGAATGATGTGATCGTGACAACAACGGCGGTTGTCTATGAACATATCGGCCAGCTTCGATCGCGCGAGGTTATCCTTTCACCGATCGAAATAGCGCTTGGGGATCCCGTCGCGATTGCAAGCTGGGAAGAAGCCCCCGAAGCTAGCAAGCGGCTAGCAGTGGGCGAAGCGTTAGAGGCGCGCGTTGCTTTGATCCTTGAGAACTTGAAGACGCTTGCAGATGCCGGTGTCCGCGTAGCCGTTGGAACCGATGCTGGAAACCCTGGCACTTTGCATGGCCCGTCCATCCACCGTGAATTGGCACTTCTGGAGGGGGCGGGGTTCAGCCCTGCGCAGATCCTTAGAGCCGCCACGCTTGATGCAGCGGCCGTGTTTTCGAAGGAGCCTGACTTTGCGTCACTGGCACCGGGTAAGCGCGCTGATCTGTTGGTGCTGGGGTCTGATCCGATGGCGGGTGTTGCAGGCTGGCAAGATATTGAGACGGTGATACTTGGCGGGGTCCGCTATGATCCAGACCAGATTGCGCCTTTGTCGCCAGCCGGTGTCGTGCAGCGGCAATTAGAGGCTTATAACGCCCACGATATTGAGGACTTCTTGGCGACATATTCAGATGATATCGAGCTCTTTAATCTGCCAGAGCCAGAAGCCCAGCGAAGCGGGCTTCAAACCATGAGAGAGGTGTACGGGCGGCTTTTCACCACGCTGAAGCCCAATTGCCGTCTGCTCTCGCGCACTGTGCAAGGCAATTATGTTATTGATCAGGAGTTTTGCCAGTTTGGTGACAATAGTGTACGCGCGACTGCCACCTATCAGGTTGAAGACGGGCTAATCCGGCGTGTCTGGTTTGCCAGATAGGATCGCTTGGCGCGCGGCGGGATTTTGATTATTCCTTTGGTGTGAATGCAGCTTTCGCGGCCGCCGTCATTGCTTTAACGCCGGTTTCAATCGCAGCGTCTGCATCGGGTGCGAATAGAGGTGAGTGCAAGCTTGGTAGTGGTTCGCCGCTGGCAACTTTGGCAGGTTCCACTGCGCCGAGCCAAAAGATGAAGCTGGGAATTTTTTCATCCGTGCGGCTGTAATGGGCAAAGTCTTCACCGCCCATCACCGCAGGGGTTGTGGTGACGTTCTCTTTGCCAATCGCTGCGGCGAT
>CAZXTI010000247.1:0-2983 GCA_964643565.1 uncultured Hyphomonas sp.
CTGCCCACAGATCGAAGGTTGCAACGGTAATTTGCCCCTTGCCTAAATCCACCTCCGGCACATCTTCTTCGGTGAACGGCACCATCACCGATTTTCCCCCGCCTGCCGGGTCAATGTCGAGCAAGTCGCCCGCCCCGAAATTATGCACGGCCTTCACCTTGCCAAGCAGGGTTCCGCCCTCATCGACAACGGCAACACCCACCAGTTCATCAATATAAACCTCGTCCGGCTCAGTCTCCGGCAAGACGGCGCGCCGGACATGTAATAGCGTCCCCTTCAGCCCGTCCCATTCTTCTTTCTGGCGCGCCTCTTCTGGCGACACGACGAAATGATCCTTCACCGCACGCGCCTTTTTCGGCGTCAGCAAAACTGCCCCATCTGCGCCAAGCAGCGGGCCATAGCCAAACGCATCACTTGCGATTTGGGTAAAGCTTTTCACGCGGCAGTCTCCCCGAACGCCATAGGCGCCGAGGAGAACTGCAATCACGATCAAATCATCTGCCATGCGGCAAGCGCTCGCAGACTATTCAGCCGCAGGCTCTTCAGCAGGTGCTTCTTCAGCCGCAGCTTCTTCTGCAGGTGCTTCAGGCTCGGGCGCAGGGGCTTTGGCGGCTTCTTCAGCAGCCTTGGCTTTTTCAGCGCGCTCTTCAGCACGTTCCTTGGCTTTGACGCCCGGCTCACCCTTTTGCGGGTTGTTGCCATGTTCCCATGTCCAAAGCGGCGCAGATGCCCCTTCCAGCGTGATCTTGCTCAGGAAACGTGCAACGCGGTCAGATGGCTTAGCGCCTTTGGCGATCCACTCGGCGGCTTTGTCAGCCTTGATCTGTACGCGCGCCTCAGAGTCTTTTGGAAGACGCGGGTCATATGTGCCGATTTTTTCGATAAAGCGACCATCGCGCGGGAAGCGGCTGTCTGCCACAACAACGCTGTAGAATGGGCGCTTCTTTGAGCCACCACGGGCAAGTCTAATTCTTAGGGCCATTTGCATTACTCCAATGTTTTCAAATGTTCAGTTTAAAGATGAGTGGAACGACCCTCATTGATCGTCCCGGATTTGTTCGTGGTGGCGGATGACTTCCGCCACGATGAAATTGAGAAATTTTTCAGCAAAAGCCGGATCAAGCTGGCTTTCCTTGGCGAGCTCTTGCAGCCGCGCAATTTGCAGCGCCTCGCGCGGTTTGTCCGCAGGCGGCATATTGTTCGCAGCTTTCAAACGGCCAACAGCTTGGGTCACTTTAAAGCGCTCCGCCAGCGTGTGCAGCAGAATGGAATCGAGATTATCGATGCTCTTGCGATACGCCGCGAGCTGGGCTTCGGGCGATTGGGTCATGCTGGCACTCTCCCCGCCATGCGTGCTTTTACCCGGCCACTATCGACGAGGATCACAAGCACGGTCGCCGCATAAACGGCTGCAACGGCAAGCGGGATATACAAAAAGCGTTGCTCAGGGAAAACGAACCATAAAACCATTACAAGCGCAGCCCGAACAATCGAATGTCCGGCATAGATTCCTGTGCGCCCATAACTCCACCCGATAACAGGCCAATGCAGCGAGAGGCCAATCGCAAGGATGACAAGGGCAATTGCGGCTGAGCCTTCACTCGTCGCTGCGACCACCATCGGCCAGAATAAAAGCATGGAGATAAATGTCGGAAACAGAACGTCCCCGACAGCCGTTTTCTCTTTCATGAAATTATTCTTGAAGATCGCAGCAAATAGGAGGGCGAGCGGGAATATCGCACCGGACCCAACAAACGCATAGAAAAGCAGCGTCGCTGGCGGAAAATAGAGTGAGCCAATCGCAATGGCGAGCCAGTAAACAATCCCTGCCATCGGGATCGGAAACCCGCCTCGCAAGCGAACATAGGATGACAGGCGCTCATCGAGCAATTGCTGCTTCAGATCGCTCATTTCTTATCCCCTCCCAAACCCGGAAGGCCAGAGCCACCTAAGCCCGGTAGGCCATTGGGTTGTACGGGGCCGCCGAGGCCGGGCATCTGACCGCCCGGTGCGCCGCCCATTTTCGCCAAGTCTTGCGGGGAGACACCAGCCGCGCCCATGGCGCCCATCATGCCCTTCATGCCGCCCTTCTTGGACATTTTCTTCATCATGCTGGCCATCTGCTTGTGCATTTTCAGCACCTTGTTGACCTCTTGCACGCTCGTGCCAGATCCGGCCGCGATCCGCTTGCGCCGCGACGCATTCAGGAGCGCAGGCTTGGCGCGTTCTTTTTTCGTCATGGAGGAAATGATCGCGCCTTGGCGAACCAAAACCTTGTCATCCATGCCGGAGGCGGCGAGCGCTTGCTTGGCTTTCTTCGCGCCCGGCAACATGCCCATAATCCCGCCAAGGCCGCCCATGCGTTGCATCTGCTTGAACTGCTCGGCCATATCATCGAGATCGAAAACGCCCTTGGACATTTTCTTGGCCATGCGCTCGGCCTTGGCCTGATCCATCTGCTCGCCGGCTTTTTCAACCAGAGACACAATATCGCCCTGGCCAAGAATGCGGCCCGCAAGACGTTTGGCATCAAAGGCGCTCAACCCGTCCAGCTTTTCGCCGACACCGAGGAATTTGATCGGCAGCCCTGTCACCGCGCGCATTGAGAGCGCCGCGCCGCCGCGTCCGTCGCCGTCCATACGGGTCAGCACAAGCCCGGTCAGCTTAAGGCGCTCATTAAAGCGTTTCGCCGTTTCCACCGCATCTTGCCCGGTCAGCGCATCCGCGACCAGAAGCGTTTCAGACGGATTAGCGATTGCAGCAATCTCTGAAGCCTCGCCCATCATCTGCTCGTCGAGCGTGGTCCGGCCCGCCGTATCGAGGATGAGCACATCATGGCCGCCAATTTCAGCCGCTTTCATCGCGCGCCGCGTAATATCAGTCGGGATCTGGCCCTCAATAATCGGTAGCGCTTTGACATTATCGCCAAGCTGATCGGCGAGAATTGCGAGCTGCTCCATCGCCGCCGGACGGCGCACATCGA
>CAZXTI010000248.1:0-1249 GCA_964643565.1 uncultured Hyphomonas sp.
GGACATTATTGGCGAACTTTGTGTGCAGCTCAGAGAGGCGCTTATTGATCGCGGCGTAGCGGGCTTTGTCAGGGCCGTTTAAGGTCGCGCCATTGCGGGCGAAACCGTCATAGGTGAGCTGAACAAGGCGCTGTTGGTCAGGGCGCATAGCCTTGATCGCGTCGCTCTCATAGACGGCTTTTACGCGCTGGAAAAGCGCATCATTTTGCGTGATTTTTGAATTGAAGTCAGACAACTTCGGCGCCATTTCGCCTTGGATTTCACGAAACTCTGGCGAGGAGAGGTTAGAGCCCCAAATGCCATAATAAGTGAAAACGCGGCCAAGCTCGTCGCCAGACTTTTCCAGCTCCAGAATAGTGTTCTCAAAAGTCGGGGCTTCAGGGTTTGCCGTTATCAGATCAATCTCGGCGAGGTTTCTTGCCATGCCGGTTTCCAACGCTACTTTGAGATCGCTCAGCTTGACCTTATCAAAGGCGGGAACACCGCCATATGGGCCAGTCCATTCGGCCAACAGTGTATTTGCTTTTTCGGTCGTGCTGGAGGTTGCGGCTGTGCTGGTTGGCTCGCTAGGCGCAGCGGTATTCTCAGACGGGGAACAACCAATAAGGGCCAGAGCAGAGGCGGTGGCTATCAACAGATCACGGTAGGGCATTTGTCAGTCCTTTGAAGCTTTTTAAGGCCCCATAAGCGATAGATTTTACCAAATTGTCCAGTTTTAAAGCTAGTTGTCTGTGTCTTCTTCCGGCGGGGTGTCATCTGAGCTGCCCCTAGACCCTTTCAGGAAGTCTGAGGCGCTTGTGCGTGAACCGCCGCTATTACCAGCCGTGTCTGAACCGCGCGGTATTGTTAGCGGGCCGACCGTCGGACGGGGTGAGCTTGCACTTTGGCTCCCATTTGCGCCTTCATTACCATCGGCTCCGCCATCTCCGGCATCGCCGCTGGCTGAGCTTTCTCCGGCGTCGCTCCCATTAGAACTTTGACCCGCTGATTGGCTCTGACCCTGAGCGCTATTTTGACTAGTTTGGCTGCTAGATCCTTGTGTGCTGCCTTGCTGTTGACTTGAGCCTTGTTGCTGACCACCGCCATCAGTCTGGCCACCGCGAATGCTCCGGAGGATATCTGAAGCGCTATCAGCTGACCCGCCGCGCGTAACGGATTGAGGTGTCTCGCTGTTGCCAGATTGAGACTGTGCTCCAGCTTGGCCCGATTGTTGGCCTTGTTGGTCGCCCTGCGTTTGTTGACCTTGCTG
>CAZXTI010000248.1:1349-2982 GCA_964643565.1 uncultured Hyphomonas sp.
CTGTCCTGACTGGGTTCCGGTTTGCGCATTGCCGCCAGTGGGATCTGTGCCTTGCTGGGAGCCGCCTCCGCCAGACGTTTGCGACGAGGGGCGATTGCCGCTTTGCTGCAAGCCCTTGAGTTGGCGGAGTATATCCGAGGCGCTTTGCGCTGAGCCGCCGCGGGTAACGGAACCGGGGTTCCCGCCGCCCTGACCAGCGATAGCGACATTATTCGGGCCACCTTGGCCTTGCTGGCCGTCTTGACTTCCGCCGCCACCATTCAGGTCAGTCAGTATGCTTTCCCAAACGGCTTCTTCTTCTGCCGCCAAATTCGGATCTTGTTTTGCCGCTTCGCTTGGCTCGTAGGGAACATCGCCCGGGTCTTCACCAAATTCGACTTCGCCGATCACTTTGGCACGCTGCCGCTTAAGGTGGCGACGGCTCTCTTCAGGCAGGGTCTCGATTGGCTCTAAAGGAGCCAGAATACCGCCTGAGCCAAGTCCTTGCGGATTGATAATAGGGTCGAAATCGTCGTTTGTACGGCTTTTTCGCTGCGAATTGCGCCAATCTTCTTCTTGTTGGTCAGTTTGCTGGGTGTCTTGTGCATAGCCATTTGCGGGCATAACAAAGGCGATGCCAGCAAGCGCAATAGATCCAAGAAGAATGTGTCTCAACATAGGGAAGAGAATGCCATAAATTGCATGACTGGCCAATGAATGTGCGCGTTTCTTAGTTCACGACCTTGCGAACCACGCGGAAGCCAGTGAAGTCATTATTGTCGCCGCGCCGCTGCATTATACGGGCTGCAAAACGCAAATCCGACGGTCCAGAGAACCATGACCCGCCGCGCACGGCGCGCTGATTGCAGCTACCCCTTAGGTCAGCGCCGCCGTCTGTGGGCGCGTCGCGCAGGTTCAGCGTATTACAATCAAGTGTCCATTCGCCGACATTTCCGATCATGTCTTTCACACCGAAGGCATTCGCGATGAGGCTCCCGGCTGGAAGCGTGCGATCACTGGCCGGGTCGGTGCATTCTGTGTTTGCCCATTTCAGACCGCTTTCTGCGCCGGCGCCATTTGCAAACGCGCAGAGCGCTGCTTTTGACTGGCCGCCCCATATGCCGGTATCGCCAGCGCGCGCGGCATATTCCCATTGCGCTTCACTTGGAAGGGAGTAGGCGAAACCTGTTTTTGACGAGAGCCATTCTGCATAGCCTCTTGCCGCATCCCAGCTGACATTGATCACCGGACGGCGACCACGGCCCCAGCCATTATCAGATGCAGCAGGACATGCGCGCTCGGCCACACAAGCGTCCCAATCTGCGAAAGTCACTTCGGTCACGCCAATGGCAAAAAGATTGCTGAAGGTTACGGGACGTTGAGGGCGTTCGTTTGGTCGGCTTTCGCCGTCACTATCAGCTGCGCCGAGGCTAGCATTGCCAGCGGGTAGTGAGACCATTGTCGGGCAGACGTCACAATCTTTGAACGTGCGTCCGGCAGCGGGCTTGAGCTGTTCTATGGCAGCGATGGCTTCGGCGACATGTGCGCCTTGCGGGAAACTTGAGAGGTATTGCTCATAGGAGCTTGCGCGGTTCGCCGTTTTGGCTTGCTGCCAGGCTGCCTCGTCTGCAGCTGAGGCTTTTAAGCTGGCGAT
>CAZXTI010000249.1:0-2975 GCA_964643565.1 uncultured Hyphomonas sp.
GGGCAGAGGATAAGCGCGCACAGCCTGCTGTGGCGGCGACGGATTCGGTTGTCGATAAGCAGGACGCGCCAATCACGACGTCCCAAATCACAATACCCGGCACAGATGCCGATTATAATAACGCCGCAGCGCCTGAAGCTGCGGTTTCCATAGAACATATTGATATCATTGTAGAAAATGAACCATTTTCCGTGCGGTCGCGACGCACGGATACTGGCGGTGTCCTCATCGAGGCAAGTCCTATCTTCACCCATTTGAAGGGCGAAGTTTCGATTGAGGGCGCCGCACTTTTTTACAAAAGGTATCAAGACGGCGCTGTGTTGAGCATCGATATGGCCAAGGGCGAGGCCAGCATTAATGGCCGGGTGGCCGGATTTTTGCCCGGATGGAAGGGAAGAGACAAGGCCGATACATGGCTTGGTCCGAACGCGATTGCATTTCTAACAGGTACAGAACCTGGGGAAGATAATATTGGCCGCTGGACGTTTACGCTCTCAGAGCAGCTTCGGCCGAAATTTGATCTCGATCTTTGGATCGAGGGTGAGCAGGTAACCAATCCTGAGGTTGAGCCGCGAACAATTGGTCCGATACTTTTGATCCCGCTCCGGGTTGTCACAGAAGCGCTTGGACACACGGTTGTGGTGGACGGCAGTATTATCTCGGTCCAGAGGCTACAAGATTCAACGACGCTAACGCTCAATCTCACAAATGGGTTCGTCACGGTCAACAATACGCCGCGTGGGGTTACGCCGGATATTGCATTTGCTGATGCGGAAACACTGCTATTGCCCTTCTCTGCTGTGGAGACGCTAACGGGTACGCATATCGAACTTGTGCCGGGTACAGATAGAATTGATATCACGCTTGATGACCGTCTTGGCGGCGGCGTCTTGCCGGGTGAGCGGGTTGATGATGAAGGTAATGCAACCGGGTTTGTTGCGGAGTCGCTCGATTTTCGGGTTAGTGATCGCGGTCCGGCGAACCTGACTTTCAGCTCACATGTGCGCAATTTGAACACGCAGCTTGTTTATGACTCAGCGGGTGGTTTTGATAATATCCGTGAGTTACAGCCGGGGTTTGTTGGCTTGAATGTGCAGTCTCTGGACGGGTGGGTCGGCTCTATCGGTGACGCGAACACGCGGTTGCGGGAACTCAGCGGTGTGAGCGCAAGTCGTATTCGCGGTGTGACATGGCGCCGGCAAAATCAAGAGAATGGCAATCTTGTCGCGCTGGCAGCGGGCGCGCGTTCAAATGGCTCGGTTGCGATTACCGAGGACGCCTCCCGGCCGACATTTGGCGGTTTTGTCGCTGGCGCGCGGGTTTTGAAGGCGGATCGCTCGCAAGATATCGGCGTATCGGTTTCAGCTACGGAGGGTTTTGATGCTGGCCGTGTGGTTATTGGCGGGCAAAAGAGCATTGTTCCGACCCGCGATACTGAGCGTATTGGATTGGAGTCGCTGTTTGCATCTGCCGATACAGGGCTGTTCTTCGGGGCTGGGGGCGTGAAGGTCGATGTACGCGGGAGTTTACAGGCGCGCGGCAAGATTACACGCCAGATTGGGGTGCAAGCCAGCATCGACTATACGGGCGGCACGTTCCAGCGATCAGATGAAGCAGTTGCTGAACTGGCTGACGCTGGGCAAGATATACCAAATCAACGATCGCGCCTTAATGTCAGCGCTTCGACGAATTGGCGGTCTGCACAGGCGTGGGGGCCAATTCACGGTGTTGCAGCGGGCCTTCGTGCGGCGCATTCCCGGCAAGGTGGAAGCTCGGGCAGCAATACCAGCTTCTTTGGTGGTTCCTTTAATGGCCGCATCCCGTCTCTGGATTTGAACCTGTCCAGCGATTTGGGCTATACGATAAATAGTGATTTTGATGGCACCAAGACGACGGCGCGCAATCTCAATTTGCGCGCGCAGAAGCGGTTCTCATGGGGGAATTTGCAAGCCACTTACACAGACACGGACACGAATACGTCGGAGCGAATGAATAGGCTGGTGAGTACGCTTAATGTGCGGCCTTTGCGATATGAGTTTGGCGAAGGTGCATCAGTTGCGGCGGGACCAACAGCGTCTGTTGTGCTCGCGGATGGTGATTTTTCCACGCGGTTTGGCGCAACGCTTTCAGCCAATAGCGGGCAGAAATTCGGCACGAAGTTTAATGTGCAAACGCAGATTTCTGCGCTGCAATCTATAGACCCAGACGCGGATGAGACGCAGTTTTTTGCCAGCCTCGGCGCGACTTATAACATTAGCCGAAACCTGCAATTAACCGCGACCTATGTCGAAACCTTCCAAAATAGCCGCGATGTCAGCATTGGTCTGCGCGGGCGCATTCTGTTTAATGGGCCGCGTAAATACACCAAGCCGAAAGAGGGTCTCGGCGTGCTGACAGGCAAGGTATATCTTGATCGCAACCGCGATGGTATTCGCCAAGACGATGAGCCGGGCGTGAACTCTGTGCGCGTGCAGGTTGCCGGGACGCGTCTGGCGTTAAATGTCGACCGGGACGGCAACTTTACGATCCAGAACATTCCTGAAGGGCTGTATAGTCTGGCTGTGGACAGACGAAGCTTGCCGCTCGGGCTGGTTGTTCCGGAGGCCGCGGCGGCCCGTGCAACCATTGCCGAGGGGCGCATTACAAATTTGGAGATACCGATTATCGCCAGTGGACAGGTGCGCGGATCGGTATTTGTGGATCGCAATGGAAATGGCGAGATCGACCCGGCGGAACCACGCATTGAGGGGACTTATGTCACGCTGCGGCCATTGGCGGAGGATGCAACTGAGGAAGATACGATCTCTCAAATTGCTGCGTCTTTCGGTCAGTTCAGTTTTGAGAATCTAAAGCCCGGCAAATATGAGCTTAGCGTTAACCATGAGGGGATCGTGCATACGCAGACAGTAGAACTGCATGAAGATGATCTGTTCGAAGTGGTCCCATTTGGTGTCGGATATGAAGAAAATACGGGC
>CAZXTI010000250.1:0-2950 GCA_964643565.1 uncultured Hyphomonas sp.
TTGAACATCATCCCGTCTAAATATCCCGTCACTGCATTGTGAGACGCTGCGCGCATGCTGTGAATTTTTCTTTACTCGCGTGCGCAAATGGTCGCGCTTAATATCAGACGATTGCGCCTGAGAGTGACAGCTGGGACACTTACACCTTCATATCTGACTTGACCGAGTGGGGCTGCGCGCTTACCCCACGCTCTTGATATGACGGAGCGTCGAAGATGACCGATACTGCAATCCTTGCTGAGAAAGCCAAAGCCTGGCCGTTTGAACAGGCGCGCGCGATCCTTAAACGGCGCGAGCAGATGGCGAAGGCAGGCCGGGGCGCGCCGATTACGGCTGAAACGCCTGTGGTGTTTGAGACGGGCTATGGGCCGTCGGGTCTGCCGCATATTGGGACGTTTGGCGAGGTGGTGCGCACGACGATGGTGCGCCAAGCTTTTGTCGCGCTGACCGAGGGCGAGATCCCGACGCGGATGATCTGTGTCTCTGATGATATGGACGGGATGCGCAAAGTGCCGCCGACCGTGCCGAACCCGGAAAGTCTTGAGCCCTATTTGCAGATGCCGCTGACCAAAGTGCCGGACCCGTTTGGCACGCATGAGAGCTATGGCCATCATATGAATGCGCGGCTTCGCGCGTTCCTCGATAGTTTCGGCTTTGAGTATGAATTTGCATCGGCTACGGAGCTTTATCAGAATGGCACGTATGATCCGATGCTGCTGCGCGCCGCGGAGAAGTATCAGGCGATTATGGATGTGATGCTGCCGACGCTGGGCGAGGAACGCCGGGCAACTTATTCGCCATTCTTGCCGATTAGTCCGAGCACAGGCCGTGTGCTCTATGTGCCGATGAAGGCGGTGGATGCCGAGGCTGGCACGGTTACATTTGAAGATGAGGACGGGCAGGACGCAACACTTCCGGTGACGGGCGGGGCGGTGAAGCTGCAATGGAAGCCGGATTTCGGCATGCGTTGGGCCGCGCTTGATGTGGATTTTGAAATGTTCGGCAAGGACCATCAGGACAATGCGCCGATCTATTCCAAGATTTGTTCGATACTTGGCATGCGTCCGCCGCAACAATATGTGTACGAACTTTTCCTGGACGAGAATGGGCAGAAGATTTCCAAAACCAAGGGCAATGGTATCTCGGTTGAGGAATGGCTGAAATATGCCCCGCCTGAGAGCCTGTCGCTCTATCAGTTTCAAAAGCCGCGCGTCGCCAAGAAACTCTATTTTGATGTGATCCCGAAAGCGGTGGATGAATATATTGCCTTCCTTGGCAAGTATCATGGCGAGGAGCCAGACAGGCAGCTGGCTAATCCGGTCTGGCACATTCACAATGGCCGTCCGCCGCAATGGTCTTCGCCGGTGAGCTTTGCGCTGCTGCTGAACCTGGTGAGCGCGGCGAATGCGGAAACCAAGGAGCAGCTTTGGGGCTTTATTACGCGCTATGCACCAGAGGCGAGCGCGGGGAGCCATCCGTTGACAGATCAGTTGGCGGGCTATGCGCTTAGCTATTATGAGGACTTTGTGAAGCCTGCAAAGGTCTATCGTGAGCCAGATGAACACGAGCGCGCGGCGATGGAAGACCTTGCGGGGCGGCTTGAGACTTATACCGGTGCGGAGACGGGCGAAGAGCTGCAAACGCTGACATTCTCTGTCGGCAAGCACCATGATTTCGAAAATCTGCGAGACTGGTTCAAGGCGCTCTACGAGGTGTTGCTTGGCCAATCTCAGGGGCCGCGCTTTGGCGGGTTTGTGGCGCTTTACGGCGTGAAGGAAACGGCTGAACTGATCCGGGAGGCGCTGGCGCGGGCGTAGGCATGGCTGAGCACGAGCTTCCCGACGCGGCGACGCGTTTTCATGAGGATGAGCGCGCTGTGCAGCTCAAGGTCGGTGTGCCAGATGATGCGGCCCGGATGCGCGCGAGCATGATCCGTCCCTTTATGCCGGACCAGCACCGTGTGTTCTTTAACACGCTGCCCTTTATCATTATCGGCGCTTTGGACGCGGCAGGCCAGCCTTGGGCGAGCGCGGCCTTTGGCGGGCAGGGCTTTATCGCATCGCCGGACCCTGAAAGCCTGATCATTGGCGCGCCGCCGCTCTTGATGGAGGGGCTGGGTTTGCAGGTGGCGGCGGGCGCAAAGCTCGGCCTTGTCGGGGTTGAGTTGCAGACGCGCCGTCGCAACCGCGTGAATGGCACTGTCGCCGCGCTGAACGCGCAAGGCATTATTATGAGCGTCGATCAGAGCTTTGGGAATTGCCCGCAATATATCCAGAAACGCGCATTGGCATGGCGCGGTACGGGCGAGGGCTTTGGCCAGACCGGGCCTGTCTTGGAAACGAAGACCACTGAGAAAGTCGCGCGCGGGATTATCTCGCGCTCGGACATGTTCTTTATCGCCTCGCGCACGGCGCAGATGAGCGAAGACAGGCGTATGGGCGTGGATGCGTCGCATCGGGGCGGCAAGCCGGGCTTTGTGCGTGTGGGCGAGGATGGGCGGCTCAGTTTTCCGGATTTTTCCGGCAATCTGTTTTTCAACACGATCGGCAACATTCAGTCTGATCCGCGCGTTGGCTTGTTCTTTCCAGATTTTGCAGGCGGCGACGCGGTGTTTATTGCCGGGCGCGCCGAGGTGGAATGGGACGGGCCGGAGGTTGACGCGTTTGAGGGCGCCGAGCGGTTGATACATATCCTGCCGGAGCGGGTTATTCTGGCCAAAGGGGCGCTGCCCATTGCCGCTGAGCTGGTTGAGGAATGGCCGTTTTTGAAGAATACGGGGGGATGGGGCTAACGGTTGCCCTTGGCCATGTCTGTACCGCGATTGGCGAGCTCGTCGGCGCGTTCATTGCCGGGGTCTCCGGCGTGGCCTTTGACCCATTTCCATGTGATGTCGTGGCGCTGGCAGGCCGCATCGAGCGCTTGCCAGTATTCTTTGTTTTTGACCGGCTTT
>CAZXTI010000251.1:0-2949 GCA_964643565.1 uncultured Hyphomonas sp.
CGTCCTTTGACCGTTTCGATACACATGCTGACAACGCTGCGATGCTCTTCATGCGATAAGGTGGCTGACTCCCCGGTTGTGCCGACCGGAACAAGCGCAGATGAGCCTGAAACGACTTGCCTTTCGACCAATGCCTTAAAACGGTCACGATCGATGGTATTATTCTTGAATGGTGTAATTAGTGCGGGAATCGAGCCAGTAAACATAGTCATTAACTTTTCGAGCGTTAAATAGTGATCAGAATTTATGTTTTGCCTATTTGACACGGGCCGGACCCAAAACCAAGGTGTACTTTATGTTGAAGCTAAATCTTGTCTTTATGGCGGCCCTTTTCTCCTCGGGAGTTGCACATGGTGCCGTCCCGTCTGCGCCGAGTTTAAAGCCTCCAATCATTTACGAATCGAATGTTGTGAGAACGCCTGAAATTTCTATTTTCCGCGATGCTGTGAGTGCCGGTAAGCAGAGTGATTGGGAGCGGCTGGAGCTATTATATTCGCGAGCTAGCAACCCTGTTATTGCCGACTTTATCTTATGGCGCTTGGCGACTGGTGCGCGGGAGAAGGCGGGATTTGATACGCTTAATCTGGCTTTAACCCGTATGTCCGATTGGCCATCAGCCAGTCGGATTAGGTCTGCTGCCGAGAAGGCGATGGAAGGCAGCACGCTTTCCCCGTCACAGAAAATAGAATGGTTTAACCTAAATGGCCCTGCGACGAGCGGTGAAGGAATGGCCAGTCATGCCTTGGCATTTAGTCAAGTTGGGCGAACCGATGAAGCGATTGCCCTTGCCAGAAAAGCTTGGCGCGGCGCTACTTTTAGTTCTGACACAGAAAACACATTGCTTGATTGGTTCGGTGGACAACTGAGCACTGACGACCATGAGACCCGTGCAAACTTTTTGCTTTGGGGCGGGCGAGGCTATGCCGGCGCGGCAAGCCGCTTGCGGCCTAAAGTTTCATCTGACTTCCGCAAGCTTATGGATGCGCGTCTGGCGCTTATTGCGCGTCGCGGGAGTAATGTTGATGGCAAAATTGCTGCCGTTCCAGCGCGTTTAAAGTCAGACCCAGGCCTATTGTTTGATCGGGCACGCTGGAGACGCCGCCGCGCAGGAAATCAGGCGGGCGCGACCAGCCTGCTCGTCCAAATCAATGGGCAAGATGTTCCTATTAATGGTCTGGATAATTTGTGGGATGAACGCCATATCGCTGCGCGTGTTGCGCTTAAGGCGGGCGAATATGACACCGCTTATCGCCTCTCTGCGCCGCACGGCATGACAAGCGGAGCAGACTTTGCTGAAGCGGAATGGCTGGCAGGTTGGATCGCACTTCGCTATTCAAACGATGCTGAGCGCGCCGTTGGTCATTTTGAAACTTTGGGGAGCGGCGTATCCACACCGATCAGCCTGTCACGGGCGCATTACTGGCGCGGTAGGGCTTTGGAGGCGATTGGCGAGACTGCTCAATCTAACGAAGCTTATCGCGCAGCGGCGCAGCATAATTTTGCATATTATGGTCAGCTCGCCGCAGAGCGTTTGAACGATACTCTTCTGGAATTGCCATCGACACCAGTACCAACCGAAGCAGACCGCGCTGCGTTTCAAGCGCGCCCGCAAATTCAGGTATTGCGCCTTCTTGGTGAAGCAAACGAGCGAGGATTATTTCGCCAGTTTGCCTATTTCATCGATGACCAGTTGCAGACACCCAAAGAGCAATTATTACTCGCAGAGATCGGACAAGAATATCAAAGCCCGGATATTGGTGTACGCGGCGGCAAGGCAGGCCTGGGACGGGGTATTATCGCGCCTGAGGCTGCATACCCTGTCATATCCTATCCGCTGCAACGCGAGGTGCAGGTGGAAAATGCGCTTGTTTTGGCTTTGTCTCGCCAAGAAAGTGAGTTGAACCCACGCGCCATTTCACATGCTGATGCGCGCGGCCTTATGCAGATGCTTCCGAGCACGGCAAGACTGCAAGCGCGGCGCGAAAATCTCCCCTACCGTGCCTCATGGCTCACAGATGATCCAGCCTATAATATGACGCTTGGTGCAAGCCACCTTGATGATTTGCTTGCGCAATTCAATGGCTCCTATGCGATGACAGCTGCAGCATATAATGCCGGTGCATCGCGGCCAAAAAGATGGGTTCAGGAATATGGTGACCCAAGGCTGGGTGAAATTGACGCGATCGACTGGGTTGAGTTTATCCCGTTCAGTGAGACGCGGAATTATGTCCAGCGGGTCCTTGAGAATGTTCAGGTCTATCGTCACAGGCTGAACGGTCAGGCGACAAATATTAGGCTTAGCCAAGATCTGGAGCGCGGCCGATTGAACTAGCGTATTACGTCAAAGATGAGGCTAATGCGCGCCACTCAGCTTGCTCTATCGTTTCAGCTCTAGCGGTTGGGTTGATCCCTGCACCTTGTAGCCATGTTTCTACAAATAGGCCATGAGCTGCTGCAAGCCCTTTTAGGCTGCGGCGTAGCATCTTGCGTCTTTGTCCGAATGCCGCCGCCGTTAGCTTCTCTAGCGTCGCTAAGTCTTTAAATTGCTCATCTTCTGGCAGGGGCGTTAGAACAGCAACCGCACTGTCAACTTTGGGCGGAGGCTTAAAGGCGCCCGGTGGCAGGGTGAACGCGATGTGCGGGGACGTCACGGCATGGGCTAACACGGCGAGGCGGCCATAGTGCGCCGTTCCGGGTTTTGCGCAAATCCGGAGTGCGACTTCCTTTTGGAACATCAATGCCATCTCGCCGCGCCATGAACCGCTTTTTAGCCAGTTCACGAGAAGCGGTGTCCCGACATTGTATGGCAGGTTTGCAATGATCATCGCTGGACGAGTGGGTGCGGCTTTCTCAACAAGGGTTTGAATATCGGCCTTGCGCGCATCGTCTTTAACCACGTGCAGGCGGCCAGATTTTGCCTCTGGCCATGTGTTGAGCGCTTCTGCGAAC
>CAZXTI010000252.1:0-2924 GCA_964643565.1 uncultured Hyphomonas sp.
GCAGATGAGCCAACCTCTGCGCTTGATGCCAATGCGCGCGACACATTTATGGATGTCCTGTTTGCCGAAGTTGCACGTTCGAATGCTGCTTTGGTCATGGTGAGCCATGATGCAACTCTCGCAGATAGGTTCGATCGCGTGATGGATTTGACCGCGTTAAATCAGGTGGCGCAGCCGGGAGGCGTGATATGAGTTTGTTCAAGCTCTTGCCGCTGGCTTTTTCCAGTTTAAAAAACCGTGCTGGCACTGTCATTCTGACCCTGATAACGATCGCTCTCTCGGTCACCTTGTTCCTCGCTGTTGAAAAAATACGAGATGGGACGCGCGCAAGTTTTGAAGCCACCATTTCTGAGACGGACCTTATCGTCGGCGCACGCTCTGCACCGGTGAACCTGCTATTGGCCTCAGTCTTTCGGATTGGCGACCCGCCTGCAAATATCAAATGGGAAACCGCGCAAGCGATTGCCGCGCGCGCGGATGTTGCCTGGACCGTCCCGCTTTCACTTGGAGACAGCCATCGCGGTGAACGTGTTTTAGGAACCACTGCTGACTATTTCGGGCGATACAAATACGCTGATGGGCGCGGGCTGGAGTTTGCCGCGGGGGAGGGCTTTGACGATTTGTTCGATGTTGTCCTTGGCGCTGAAACGGCTCGCCGATTAGGGTATGAGCTTGGGTCCGAGATCGAACTGACCCACGGGCTTGGTGAGGCGGGGATCTCTGATCATGAGCACCGCGAGTTCCATGTCACGGGTATTCTGAAGCCGACCGGTACGCCTGTCGACCGCACGGTGCATGTCTCATTAGAGGCAATTAGCGCCATACATGTTGGCTGGGAAAGCGGTGCGCGCGGGCGTCTAGCGACTGAAATTACAGATGAAGAACTTCGCGAACTTGATCATACACCGGAGGGGCTATCAGCGCTTATGGTGGGCTTGACCAATCGTGCGAGCATACTGCGCACCAAGCGCGCGATCGACACTTATGAAGACGAAGCGCTGCTCGCCGTTCTACCGGGACAAGCATTGGGGCAACTCTGGACGATGACGGGTTTTGCTGAGCGTTCTTTGCGGGCGATTTCAGCATTCGTTATTCTCGTCGGCCTTGTTTCAGCATTGGCGAGCCTGCTTAGCGGCCTGAATGCGCGTCGGCGTGAAATGGCGATCCTGCGCTCGGTCGGTGCGCGGCCATGGCATATTGGCGGACTACTGGTGTTGGAAGCCTTTATCATGGGGCTTGTTGGCGCGCTGGTGGGGTGTGTCCTTGTCTATGCCGGGCTTGCCATTGCAGGGCCCATCCTGACAGACCGTCTCGGCATTGTGCTGAATGGGGTTGGCCCCGGCTTGCTGGATGTCTTCGTTATTGCGATCGTGTCAGGTCTTGCGGCGCTTATGGGGCTCGTTCCAGCATTGATGGCTTACCACAATACGTTAAGCGATGGCTTGAATGTGAAGCTTTAGTCTCTGGCTCGCGAGCCCATACTGGGTTAAGCTGGCTCTTCAAAATATTTGGAATTAAAGATGAAGCCTTATCTCTCCCCCGCCGTCTTAGCCGCTTTCGCGCTGGTAGCCTGTTCCGGCGAACCGGCTACACAGCAAGACGAAACGAGCGCCGCCGCGACACCCGTGCCCACAAAAACCAGCAGCGGTGCACTCGAGATTACATGGGAAGATTTGCTCCCTGAGGGCGAAGAGGAAGAGCAACGTCTTGCAGAGCTTTATGCGGCGCGCGCTGAGCAAGCCGCGGGGCTGGCAGAAGGCGGGGCTGGTGATATCGCAACCCAGTTTGGTTCGTACACAACAGTGTCTGATTTTGAAGGAATGAAGATACGGTTGCCCGGCTACACGGTTCCCTTCGACTATGGCTATGAGGCGGAAATATCTGAATTCCTGCTCGTCCCGTATTTTGGGGCGTGTCTACATGCACCGCCGCCGCCGCCTAATCAGACAATTTATGTCACCACGTCGAAGCCCATAAGGCTCGTCGATTTGGCGCAGGCTGTTTGGGTGGAGGGCACGTTGCGCGCGACCCGCCAGGAAACCGAGCTTGCCGATGCTGCCTACACAATTGAGCTTGCGGTTACCGAAGACTATTACGGACAGAATTAAAAAGCCGGATCGGTTTAGCGGCAGGAAAATAAAACAGCCCTGAGCCCGCGAAGCGGCGCCTCATCGCTTAAGCGGGAGGCAAATAAAAAAAGAGGCAGCCCATAAAAGGACCGCCTCTTCACACTATACATTACTCTACTGATTCGATGTTTAGCCTTGTTTTGCTAACAAATCACGAATTTCTGCAAGAAGGTCTTCTTGTGAAGGACCTGCTGGTGCTTCTTCTTCTGGCTCAGGCTCGGCCATAGCTTTGTTCATGCCCTTAATGATCATGAACATTACGAAAGCAACGATGATGAAGGAGATAAGTGCTGTTACAAAGTCACCAATTTTAATAGTGACGGCTTCTTTAAGAATCTCGCCTTCTGCACCAAGCACAGCTGGTGACATCACATAGTTCCATGATGCCAGATCGATCCCGCCAAGGATCGGACTGATGGCAGGCATGAAGACGCCTTGGATAAACGCGGTGACAACCGCAGCAAAAGCAGCACCCATGACAAAGCCAACGGCCATGTCGACGAGGTTGCCTTTCATTGCAAACTCTTTGAATTCATTAAACATAAGATAGCCCCTTATTTTGTTTAGGCATTAATAATTTTAGCCAAAAATAACATGGAGTTATTTGCTCGGTCGGTCAATATTGCGGCTGTAAAGACCTTTACTCTTTTATCAGCTGGGTTTTGAAGGGAATGAGGCCTTAACCTTATCGGGCTTCCGGGTCGATACCATTATTGATACGCATGCGAAGTTCTTTACCTGCTTTGAAGAACGGCACGCGTTTGGCAGGAACATGCACGGTTTCACCCGTTCGCG
>CAZXTI010000253.1:0-2918 GCA_964643565.1 uncultured Hyphomonas sp.
AGATGCTTATTTCGCTCACCTCTACAAGTACGTATAGGGAGGGCGCGACATGTTAAGCAAACTTATCCCCTTCGAATTTGAGCTTCAGTTCCGTCAGATTGGTTTCTGGATCACCATTGCGTTTTTGTTTCTTGCCGTCATCCTGTTCTCACTGGCAACGTTTGACACATCAGGCGAGCGCATCCTCGCCAATGGCGCGCTCATCACCGCCGCTCAGATTTCATCGTTCAGCATGTTCTCGATTTTCTTTGGTGCCGTCTTTGTTGTGTCAGGCGTCATGCGCGATGAGGTAAGCGGTTCGCTGGAAATCATCCACGCCACCCCGGTACAAACCGTACCTTTAGTGCTCGCGCGCTATATCGGCGCTTATTTAGCCACCTTCGCCGCCTTACTAGCCATGGTGCTCGGCGTGTTTGTGTCCCAGTTCCTACCTTGGGTCGATAGCGAGGTATTGGGACCAATCAATCCGTTATATTATCTTCAGCCAACGATCATTTTCGTCGCCGTAAACGCGCTACTCATCACCGCGATTTTTTGCACCGTGGCAATGATCACGCGCAGCCGTGCGATGGTCTATGTAAGCGCCGTTGCTCTTCTTGTGCTCTACATGATCAGCACATCCTTCGTCAGCGATGACCGGCCTGAGCTTCTCGTGAGCCTTCTCGATCCGTTCGGCACGATTGCGCTTGGCATAGAAACAGCCTTCTGGTCGCCAGAAGAACAAAATACACAACTGGCGCCATTCGCTGGTTATGTGCTTATCAACCGGCTTGTTTGGGGCGGAATTGGGCTAGCACTCTTTGCCTTCTGTTTCCTCCGTTTCACACGCGGGATCGTGACACGGTCAAACAAAAATACAGGCGGCGCGGCCCTGTCCCACGCAGCGCAGGAAGAGATCGAGCTACACACATTAGCAAAGCCGATCAGCAATGGCGGATTTCGCACTCTGCTAACGCGCGTCCGCTTTGAATATCTCACCACGATCCGCTCAATTGCCTTTATGATTTTGACCGCACTAATTTTGGTCTTGTCTGTCTTGTTTATTCTTATCCGCGACTTCGTGACGCCGGACCCATCCCTGCCAACCAATACACTCATGTCGGTATTAGCTTTTGCAGGCACATTTTTACCGCTCTTGATCCTCTCAATCTTCTTTTCCGGTGAGATCATTTGGCGCGACAGAGCCGCAAAAATGACCGAACTGATCGATTCCACACGCACGCGAAACTGGCCGCTCATGGCAGGCAAATGGCTTGCGATGCTGCTTGTTGTTATCACCATCATTTTCGGCAGCTCCTTGATGGGCATGGCCGCCCAGCTTGCGCTAGGTGATGTCAGCTTGAATCTGGCAACCCATTTCGGAAATGCCTTCATGTCGTTTGCACCGAGCATATTATTCTACTGCACACTGATCATGTTCATTCAGAACTTCATGCCCAATAAAGTCGTCGGCATGATTGTTGGCGGCGTCATTGTCGCGGGCTTTCAGTTCGGCGTGGGATTACTACCTTTCTTTCACCCGCTCATGGCGTTCGGCAATGTTCCCGATGGCGGCTTCTCGGAAATGAACGGCTTTGGCGACCCCGGCAGATATTGGTGGTTCCTGACCTATTGGCTGGGGCTAGCTGGCCTGTTCTCAGTTGCTTCCATTTGGCTCTGGCGGCGCGGCGTACAAACCGGACTGATGACGCGCATCAAGTCGATCCGCAGCCAGATGAGCCTTCCCAGCCTTGCCCTCGGCGCGGCGTCATTGATCGCCTTTGTCGGCGCAGGCACCCACATCTATACAAGCTATGAAACAAATAATTTCCAGACGCGCTCAGAGCGATCCGTCATCGCCGCCGAGCTTGAGCGCGACTATGAAACAGCCCGGACCGCAAAGCTTCCAAAAGTGCGCGATGTCGAAATGACCGTCCTGTTTCACCCGGAAACCAAGTCCGTTCAGGCCAGCGGAACCTATGTGATTGAAAACACCACTGGCAAACCCTTGTCCGAGCTCTACATTTCCGGCGCAATTGACCAGGCCGCGCAAGTGGACGCGCTGACCATTCAAGGCGCAAAACGTGTTGAAAATGACGCGCTTGCTGAAATCGGCGAACTGGGCTTCCGCCTCTACAAGTTCGACCGCCCGCTCGGCATTGGCGCAACCACACGCCTTAACTTTGACGTCACCCAACCCACGCCAACGCTCGGCGGACGCCAGCAAATCCGCAACAATGGAACTTTCGTCAACCACCAGCAAATCGCCCCCGTTCTCGGCCTACCCGACTTCAGGCTGAGAAACCCTGACCGCCGCCGCCGCCAAGGCCTGCCCAACTTTATTGAAGTCGCAGACCGCGCCGATGAGGACGCACGAGAGGATAATTTCTTCAGCCCCTATGCAGACTATGTCTCCTTTAAAGCCACAGTCTGCACCGCCCCCGGCCAAATCCCGATTGCCCCAGGCCGGGCCGTGCGCATTTATGAGCAAGATGGCCGACCATGCCGCGATTATCTGCCCAATGAGCCGATCGCTTTCTTCTTTGCATTCGTCTCCGCCGACTATGAAACCATCGAAGATAGCTGGACAGCCCCGACGGGCGAGACGGTAGACCTTGCCATCTATTATGACCGCCAACACGACTACAATGTCGACTTGATGGTGCAGGCCATGAAGGATTCGCTCGACACCTTCACAGACGTTTTCGGCCCCTATCAGTACGAGACACTGCGCATCATGGAATTCCCTTATGGCAGTTTCGCGCAATCTTTCGCCGGGACGATCCCATTCTCGGAGAATATCGGCTTTGTCCGCGATCCCGGCGACAAGGAAGATAATGCCTCTATCGACTTGGCGACCTATGTCACCATGCACGAGATCGGCCACCAATGGTTCGGCCACCAGATCGTTCCGGCCAACGTGGAAGGCTTTAATGTCT
>CAZXTI010000254.1:0-2893 GCA_964643565.1 uncultured Hyphomonas sp.
AATACCGGCAAGCGACAGCGTGCGCATCGCCCCGGCCGAGATTGCATTGACGCGAATCCCGTCACGGCCAAGGTCACGCGCAGCATAACGCGTTGCCGCTTCAAGGCCAGCCTTGGCCACGCCCATCACATTATAAGATGGCACGGTGCGTTCGGCGCCAAGATAGGTCAGGCAAATGATTGAGCCCCCGCCCTCTTCCCGGCTTGGCATAATTTCGGAGGCGCGCCGCGATGCGTCAATGAAGGAGTAGACAGAAATATCCATGGCGCGGCGAAACCCCTCGCGGCTCGTATTGGCAACCATGGAGCCTTGCAATTCTTCCTTGCCCGCAAAGGCGATGGAATGAACCAGAAAATCGATCCCGCCCCAGCGCTCTTTGATCTTGGCAAAAGCGGCGTCCATTTCGGCGTCATTGGTGACATCGGCCGGGACCATGAAATCCATGCCAATGCTCTCAACAAGCGGTCTCACACGGCGTTCGAGCGTTTCGCCCTGATAGGTAAAAGCAAGCTCAGCGCCCTGCGCCGCCAATTGCTGGGAAATGCCCCACGCAATCGAGCTCTTATTTGCAACGCCCATGACAAGCCCGCGCTTGCCTTTCATCAAATCACCTGTTGGGAATGTCCATGCATCGGCCATATTTTAAACGCCTCTCATATCAATTGTTCACTAAACACAGCGCTAGGCCCCTGCGCGCTGCAGGTCAAGGAAGCGCGCTTGGCTATTTCCAATCCGGCGCGTCATTTCCATGCCTCTCGCATCATTTTACCAATTTCCCCAATTAGGAGAGTTTGGCACGCCGTTTGCATCTATCGGGACATATACGCTGACACAGTTACGTTTCAGCACATGACACAAAGGATCGATAAAATGCGTACTAGCCGTCTTCCAACCTATGCTTCTGCCAATGCGGCCCGCACGAAACGCGGCGTCAAATTTTCTCCAATTTCACTCATTTCTCTGCTCCCAGCGGCATATTTCATCGCAACAACCGCGCTGAGCTAAGCAAAACACCCCCGCTGGCACAGTTTTTGAACCCCTGAGGATAGACTTATCCGTTCAGAACAACCGAATTAGGGGAAAATCATGCCAGCACCAAAAGCAGTACAACGCCTAGAAGACGACACACGCGTGGCAACTTTGGTCGCGACTCTTCGAGGCTGCTACATTCTCACTATCTTGGCATTAACCGTACTCGCGGTCATGCATATTCTTGGCTAACATGATGACCTGCCTGCGCGCTTTATCATTGATTATCATAGGGTTTTTATCAGCATTCAGCGCGGCAGCTGACATTGTAGACCGCCCCAGTTTCAAAGTTACAGGCGTCGTCATCGTTTGGAATGGCAGCCCAGAAGGTGTTCAGTCAACGCCCCAAATCGCCCGCGCCGGCACAGCAGTCCAGACGCGCTTAGACTATAAACCTGTTCAAACCGCCTTATTGACCCCTCACCCTCCTGTAAACACAGTGCCTCTCAATGCCAAATCGGCCAATGCGAAGAGCTTTTACGTCGCATCTAATACAGCTTTCAATATAGATGCAGAGCTTACCGACGCCCATAAATATTCCGCTGAGACACTGAAATCGGCATCATTTACGTTAAGCCTGCAGGAAAATGGCACCGACAACCTCGCCTATGGCAGCAAGGCTCAACCACCGCATTCTGGTGGCACGATGTCGGGCTTTGTCCAGAAAATTGTAAACCTTGCAGAAATACAGACGCGCCGGACGGTTTTTCAGGGAAACCAAAAAACAGCGCGTTCACCGGGCACGATTTCCGAGCAATCTGTAAAATTCTCCGTCGATTATCAAAAACCCACCGGCAGGCTAACCCCGCCTCTGGCTAATATTACATTCACGGTATACGTGCCTTAGACATGGTTAATGCCATGTTATATATGACTTTTACATAGTTATCTTAAGGGTTTTCAAACATCTCACCGCTATACATGTGAAGACGATAAGGCGGTTTAGATGATCCGGCGTCGCAACATTTTGGCGTCTACTCATCATGGGAATTATGAATATGATGAAAAATCTGCGAGCATGTATCCTTCTAGGTGCAACCTTCTTGATGACCCAATCAAGCATGGGCGAGATCGTGACGACGACGCGCTTCGAGATCGATAATCTCGTCATCGTATGGAGCGCCGACGAGAACGGTGCAGCACCTGTGGTCTCCGATTTTATCATTGGCAATATTGGCGCTGCGGACTCCGATTTGATCGCAACAGATGCGTTCACAGTTGTCACTGGCAGCCTGACCTCCACGAATAACAACATTGCAACCGGTGGCTTTCCTTTAGACTTTGAAGGGTCCCCGTCTGGAGACTTCAACACCGATACAGATGGCGACGGAACGCTAGATGCAGAAGATGTGCTAAGCCCGTTCATTCTAGATGCTGATTTCTCAGTTGTCGCTTCTACACCGAGCTCAAGCTTTTATGTCGCTTCTAACACTGCTTTCAGCATTAGTGCCGAAGTCACCAATGTCGATGTTGATCCGGTCTTTACCGGGTTCAGCACTGCGTTTCTGGGCTTTGTCGATGTCATCATGGAAGTGGCGCCTGTCGGTGCAACCCGAACGGATGCAGGCTTTAGTTATGGCAGCGCAGCACAAGCGCCGCACACCGGCGGCGAAACGGCAGGTTTTACCACACCCGTTGATCTGCTTGACCTGCTTAATACGCCAACCACAGTCTATACAGGCAATCAGCGCACTGCCGCCTCCGAGGGAACGATCGCTGAGCAATCAGTAAGATTCGATATGTCTTACCCGCTCGTCGGAGCTACCGTCGTTGGATATGACCTCTCACTTGGTGTGGTCGATTTTGGCGTAACAGTCGAATACACAGTATTCGTGCCATAAAGCTTTTCACCGGATCTTCTGGC
>CAZXTI010000255.1:0-2891 GCA_964643565.1 uncultured Hyphomonas sp.
AAATGCGTGCGCTGCCGCACCATTAATCGCCAGCTCCGTGCCAACCCCAATCGCGCAAACCATGAAGCCCACTTGATTGTTGAGGCTGTAAGCCAGCACTTTGCGAAGGTCGTTTTCGATAACAGCGAAGAAAACCGGGAATACGGTCATCACCGCGCCAACCCAAATGAGCAAATGCTCCCCGGCAAACACACGTGCGAGCACATAGACAGCAAGCTTGGTCGTAAATGCGGACAAGACGACAGCGCCAACAACGGTCGCGCGCGGGTAGCTGTCTTGCAGCCAATTGTGCATGAGCGGGAACGCGGCCTTGATGCCAAACGCGACGAGCAGCAACCATGTGCCAGCATCTGCTCCAAGCTCTAAAGCCCGCAGCGACATGTCACCCGTCGCTGCAAACAGTTTCGCTGCGCCAAACAGCAATAAAACGCCCGACAAAACCTGAATGCCCAGATACCGCATCGCAGCGCCATATGCCGCCCGTGTGCCCGTCTTTAAGATGAGAAACACTGACGAAATGGCGGTCAGTTCCCAAAAAACAAAGAGGCTCATAAAGTCGCCAACAAAGGTCGCTGCAACCGCAGCCCCTGCATATATCAAAGCAGAGGAATCTTCGACGATAGAATCCTGATGCAAAGCATAGATACCGTTAAGCGTTGCAGCGATCAGAAACGCGATACCGAAAATAAAGTTCAGATTATCAACCCGGTAGAACACCATATCGATGTCCATAATGTGCATCGAAGCCAAGTCCACTTCATGCGGCGCAACCAGTAGCAGCCCCATAGCAGCCAATGGTGTCGCAACCGCAAGCACCTGACGCACACGCTGAATTGGCGTCACCGCACAGATGATCCCGGCAAGGACAAGCAGCAAGCCAGGATTAATAGAGGAGAGCAGAGCCATTAGTCGTCCTCCTCGTCATCTAAGCTGGTCGGGCTTAATTCTGTTTCGTCTTGGTCGTTATAATAATTCTCACTGCGGCGCAGTAGCTTGCCAAGCGGCCAGCCCATCAAAACCACAAATGCAAAAGAGACAAATCCATAAAGCGCATAAAATCCGACCAAGGCCTCAGCCTCGGTATGCGCGTGGCGCTCAAGCTGCAAGTCAATCAGCAGCAAAAGCCCGGAAAGCACTGCCAGAACGAGCAATACTAGTGACTTCACTCTTGCGCCGGTCGTCCATCCAAACAGAAGGCGCGCGACAGGGTGCATATCAGTTTTCGCACTCATATCCTGTTCCAATTCTTCAGACATCTAGAACCCTCCCATGGCGGGAGACAGGAAGTCACTGATATAGCCCATGACAAAAAACAAGGCGAACGTTCCAAAGGCCGTGAACACGGGCGCAGCAACAACAAATCGCGGCGCGCCCTCAGGCCGCTTATACGGCGCGGGCTCCGGCGTCCCCTTTGGCGGCATAAGCGCTAGAATTGGGATCGGCAGTAAATAAGCGATATTCAAAAGTGACGAGAACAACAAAACCCACGCCACATATGACTGCCCAATCTCTGCAGCCCCCAACATGAGTTGAAACTTTGGCCAGCCTCCTGCAAGCGGCGGAATGCCAATAATCGAAAGCGACGCAATGAAGAATGCACCAAAGACCCAAGGCATGCGTCGTCCCAGACCGCGCATATCAGAAATATTCGTTAGCCCCGTCGCCACGTAAATTGCGCCAGCACACATAAACAAAGTAATCTTGCCCATCGCATGCGCTGCGATTTGCAGACTACCCCCTAAAAATCCGGCTTGCGTCGCGAGCATCGCACCAATTGTTACATAGGCAAGCTGGCCAATTGTTGAGTAGGCCAGCCGCGCCTTTAAATTGTCTTTCGTAAGCGCGATCAGTGACGACGCCAGAACGGTGAAACAAGCAACTGCCAAAACCCAATCTGTCGCCGGAAGGTCTCGCAACAAATCTGCGCCAAAGATGTAGATCGCGATTTTCATAATCGTGAAAACGCCCGCCTTCACCACCGCCACCGCATGCAACAGCGCCGATACCGGCGTTGGCGCAACCATCGCGTTCGGTAACCAAAAGTGAAATGGCATCAACGCCGCCTTGCCAACTCCGAAAGCGAACAGCAGCAAGATCACGCTACCCGTCACCGTATCGACCTTGCCGTCCAACAAGCCGCCCGGCACAAAATCGAGACTACCCGCGAGCGTATTTGTCCAGACAATCGCGACCAAAAACATCCCGATCGAAGTGCCCAGCAAAGTTAGCAAATAAATGCGTGCGCCTTTACGCGCCTTATCGTCGCCTTTGTGCGCAACAAGCGGATAGGTCGAAATGGTGAGCACTTCGTAGAACACAAACAATGTGAACAAATTGCCCGCCATCGCAACGCCAACCGCGCCAAACAGCGCAAATGCAAAACACATATAAAAGCGCGTCTGATTACGCTCACGGTTCCCGCGCATATAACCAATGGAATAGAATGAATTAACAATCCAAAGCCCAGATGCAACCAAGGCAAACAAGGCACCAAGCGGTTCCAGCTTGAACGCGAAGACAAGCCCCGGCGCTGCTTCACCCAGCTCTGAGGCAATCGCCGTTCCGCTCCCCATCATAGAGGTCAGCCAAATAACCGCGCCAAACAAGGCAACCGCACCCACAAGCGTCACCCCTTCACGCACATCCGGGATCGATCGCGTAATATAAATCGAAAACGCCGTGAGCAAGGGAATGCCAAGCACGATCAAAATGAGCAATTGCGGGGTCATAATCCCCCTCCGCTACTAAACATCGCCGCCGCCGCCTGATCGGACAAATTCACAATCCAATCGGCCTGCACCCCAATCCAGAGATTAGTAAGCGCAAGCACCCAAAGCGGCGCCAAAAGTAAGAAGGGCGCCTCCCGCCGAACCTTACGCGGATTGGTCGGC
>CAZXTI010000256.1:0-2885 GCA_964643565.1 uncultured Hyphomonas sp.
AACATGCATGTTTGAACGGGTCTCACCCTCTAGCGGGACACGGTTGATCGCGCCAACCGCTTCGCCGTCAATCAGGATGACGCGGCGGTCACCAAATTTTACATCAGGCAGGAAGGCTTGCGCGATAATCGGCTCGCGCGAGCGCTCCATAAACATCTCCATGAGGGAGGCATAATTGCTGTCATCGGCTTTGACGCGGAACACGCCTGCGCCGCCATTGCCATAAAGCGGCTTCAGGATAATATCTTTATACTGATCGCGGAACGCTTTGATGGCTGTCTCGTCGCGCGAGATCATGGTCGGCGGCATAATATCGGCAAAGAGAAGCGGGAAGAGTTTTTCCGGGCTGCCGCGCACAAATTTTGGATCATTCAGCACAAGCGTCTCTTCACTGATCAGTTCCAAAAGATGGCAGGCGGTGATGTAGGACATATCGAATGGCGGGTCTTGGCGCATCAAGATGACATCCACGTCCGCTGCCAGATCGAGCATGACTTCGTCGCCGAAGACGCCGGGCGTATCGGCAATGCGCTGGACCTTTGCCGGACGCGCGCGGGCGAGAACTTTGCCAGCATTGTAAGACAGATGCTCGGGGCCATAGACGAAAAGCGAATAGCCGCGATTTTGCGCCGCCTCTGCAAGCGCAAAGCTTGTGTCTGCGTTGATATCCACCGTTTCCAGTGGGTCCATTTGAATGGCGATGCGGAGGGAGGGTGTGGTCATGTGAGCAGCATCCTAAATCTTGTGCTGCTCACATATGACGATTAGGTGCGGGCCTGTCTAGTAGGAGGCGCCGCCAGCAAGCTCGGCATTGGCGCGTGCGTCGCTGATATCTTGCTGTGTAACGACTTGCGTATCCTGAACAATGTGGCCTGGCCCGTTGGAGTTTTCGCCTTTGACTTTGACATAGGAGACGACCTGATTGACCCCTTTGACCAGTGAAACGCGGCGCGCAGCTTCTTGCAGCTCAGCTTCTGTGCGCGCGATGCCCATCAGATAGACAACACCATTATAGGTCTCAATGCTGTAATTGACGCCGCGAACTTTCCGCGATGTGGTCAGGCTGGTCCGGGCTTTGGTGGTGATCCAGGCGTCAGAAGCATTTGCACGGAAGCCGCCGGGGGATTCGATCTGAATTTCGTTCGCCACATTGTGTACGCGGCTGGAAGACCAAGCAACTTGCTCAGCGGTAACGCGCATTTCAGGTGATTGAACCCGGCCGGTCAGAAGGGCTGTGTGATCACTCACTTTGACGTTCACTTCGCCATATCCGCCGCGCGAGATAAGTTTCGCCTTTATTTCAGCGCCTGCGCCTGCATCATCGATGGCTGTGCCAACTGAGCGTTCCTGAACCGTCGCAACAGCGCCAGCGCCAACCGCGCTAACCGCAGCAACAACGCAACCGCTAAGGGGGAGTACTGAAAGGACCACAAGGGCCGCAAGAGACCGTTTCATCGTAAAAGCTCCTGAAATATACGAGTTTGGCGCATTATGACCCAAAACCCTTACTGATACCTTAGGGCGAGAATAGGGCGGCGAAGATGACAAATTTGTTATCTACGATATTCAGGACGCCATGCGTCGCGTAGGTGCTTTGGCCAGCACCATGGGGAGACGGTGATAACGTCAAAACGCCAGTTATAATCGGCCAGATCAGTGCGACTGGCCATCCAAATCTCGGCAGCGCGCGCGATACGGCGTTCGGCCTTCGGGGTGACGGATTGAAGCGCGAGGGCATGGGTTTTGCGGGCTTTGACCTCAATGAAAGCAATGAGCGTCTTGCGCCTCGCGATGAGGTCTATTTCGCCAGACGGGGTGCGTACACGGCGCGCGAGGATCGTGTAGCCCTTTAGCGTGAGCGAAAAGGCGGCGAGGGTTTCAGCCCATCGTCCGCGGCGCTCGGCTTTCTTTCGGTCAGCCATTTTTCAAGGACAGGGCGCGTTGATAGACATCCCGCTTGGGCAGGTTGAACCGCGCCGCGATCTCATTTGCGGCTGCTTTTGTTGGCTGCGTTTTGAGCGCTTCGATAAGCAGCGCGTTCAATGTCTCCGCGTCTGGTCCTTCGCTCGCAGGCGGCGGCCCGATGAGCACAACGATCTCGCCTTTGGGTTTTCCGGCATCGCTGTAATGGGCGGCAAGCTCTCCGAGTGTGCCGCGCCGTGTCTCTTCGAAGAGTTTTGTCAGCTCGCGGGCGACAGCGGCGTTCCGTTCGCTGCCCAAAACATCTGACATATCCTGTAAGCTGGCGATTAAACGCGGTCCTGATTCGTAGAAAATCAGTGTCGCTGGAACATTTGAGAGATCCTGAAGGGCTTTTTGCCGCGCGCCTTTTTTGGGGGGTAGAAACCCGCAAAACATGAACCGGTCGCTTGGCAGGGCCGAGGTGACAAGGCCTGCTAGCATGGCCGACGCGCCGGGTAGCGGGATAATATCGACCCCGGCAGCGGCTGCCTCGTGCACAAGTTTCCAGCCCGGATCAGACACCAAAGGCGTGCCAGCGTCGCTGATTAAGGCGATTTTGGCACCGTCCTGCAGCTTTTTTAGCACTTCAGGGCGTCGGACTGCCCCATTATGGTCATGGTAGGGGGTTAGCTTGGTATCTATGGCATGTGCATTAAATAATTTGCGCGCGGTGCGTGTGTCTTCGGCGAGCACCTCGTCGACAGCGTTGAGCGTATCGATCGCGCGCAGTGTTATATCTCGCAGATTCCCGATCGGGGTCGCGATGATATATAAGCCGGGCGCGACTTGCCCGGAGCTATCGGTGGGCTTAGACTCGCCTTGTTGGGGAATCGCTTTCGCGCGCCCCGTTTGTTTTGAGGACTCAGAGTATGACATATCCGGCACCATCGCGCTTTAAATGGGTTTCGCCAAGCCTCATTCTG
>CAZXTI010000257.1:0-2874 GCA_964643565.1 uncultured Hyphomonas sp.
ATGCGTAAATTTTGGCTCGCGACCAGCACCGTCTTAGCTCTTTCAATTAGCGCGGCTTTCGCTGCGCCTGTAAAGGAGGCACCTGCTTTGGTCCAATCTGAAAACACATCCGTACATTCCTATATCCTGCTCGACCGTACCGGCTCTATGTCCGGCATCTGGGACGAGGCGCTTACATCGGTAAATGCGTATGCCAAATCTGTCGGTGAAGAAGAAGACGGGGAGGCCGACATTGAAACCAAGGTCAGCCTTGCTGTGTTCGATGCACAAGACGGGCTGCAATTTGATGTCTTGCGCAAAAGCGTCGACGCAGATCAATGGAGCGAGGTGACCAATGATGAGGCCAGTCCGCGCGGCATGACACCGCTTTATGATGCGATTGGCCGCCTTGTTTCACTGGCTGAGGCGGATGCGCCTGAAAAAGCCGTTCTCGTTATCATGACCGATGGCGCTGAAAACTCTTCGCGCGAAATGACCGGGAAGGGCGCAAAAGCTGCGCTTGACCGGGCCAGTGCTCGCGGCTGGGAAGTTGTCTTCCTTGGTGCGGAGTTCGCAGACTTCTCCGACGCCGAAACGGTTGGTGTGAGAGGCTCCAAACAGCTTGCTGTTGGTGCTGGCCAGTTTAGTTCGACCATGGACCGGCTTGCCAAGAAGTCCCGCTCTTATGCGCAGGAGCCTGAAGCAACAATTGAGTTTGACGAAGAAGACCGCGCGGTTGCCGGTGAAGAAGACGTGAAACAGCGCAAAGGTAAGTGATATTTTCGGACGTGCGGGGCTGCAGCTTATGAGGCAGCCCCGGCCACGTTATGAACTGATCTTTTTCGCCGCTGGCTGTTTTGGCGTTGGCGCAGTGTCCGTTTCGTGCGGGGTATCGGTTTCATCTTCTGTTTCGATCTGACCTACCGGCGTATCTGTAGGCATTGGCCGGTTTGTGGGGTCGCGGCGCAATACGCCGTCTGCGGCCAGAATGGGGGCCGGTTTTGGTCTACAGAAATAATAGCCCTGCAACTCCGAGCAGCCTTCTTCCATCACGCCGGCAATTTGTTGTTCGGTCTCCAGCCCTTCGGCTGTTGAGCGGATGCCAAGGCTGCCAGCGAGGCCCGCCACAGCGCGCACGATGGCACGGCATTCGGGACTATCATCGATTGACTGGACGAATGATTTGTCGATCTTGATCTTGTCAAATGGGAAGGAGCTGAGATAGCTGAGGGAGGAATAGCCGGTGCCAAAATCATCGAGCGAAATTTTGATTCCCATTTCGTGCAGCTCATGCAGCTTTGCCATCGAACTCTCAGAATCGTCGAGCAGCACTGATTCTGTAATTTCGAATTCGACACGCTCAGGCGCAATGCCTGACTGGGCCAGCGCTTGAATAATGGTTGGCATAAGTCCGGGGCTTTTGACCTGTATAGGCGAGAGATTGATGGACACGGATTGGCCGTCGACCCAACATGACGCTTCGCGCAATGCCTCGCGGATGACCCATTCACCGATCGCGGAGATCATGCCGGTTTGTTCGGCAACATTGATGAAGCTGTCTGGAGTGATGAGACCCAAGGTGGGGTGATCCCAGCGTAGCAGGGTTTCAAAACCGATGGCTTTTCGCGTATTGCTATCGATCAATGGCTGGAAGAATAGACGGAATTGGCCTTCGCGGACTGCTTCACGCAAATCTGCTTCCAATTGGCGTCTGTCGCTGACTTCATCATCCATGTCCTGCTCATAGAAACAGAACTGAGCGCGGCCACTTTGCTTAGCGCGGTAAAGCGCAAGATCGGCGTTTTTGAGAAGCCCATTGGCCGAGAGGCCGTTTTCGGGGCAACCTGACACTCCAATACTCGTGCTGACCTGAACGATCAGCGAGTTGATCTTGATTGGCTCTTCAAGCGTTTTGATCAATTTTTCGGCAAGTATGCTGACATGTTCTCGTGTTATGCCATCACGCTGCAAAATGATGAATTCGTCTCCTCCTGCGCGGGCGGCCACATCATTTTCCCCAATACAGGCTAGCATGCGCTCAGCGGAAACCTTTAGCACATGGTCGCCGATAAGGTGTCCGTGTGTGTCATTGATAACCTTGAAGCGATCAAGATCGAGGCAAAGCAAGGCAAACCCATTGCCAGACGCTTCTGCGTCGTCGAGCGCGGCTTGCATTTCGACTTTGAGCTGCTCACGATTGGCTAAGCCGGTTAATCCGTCATAGTGGGCCAAATAGCGAATTTTGTCTTCAGCTTGGTGTGCGTCAGTGATGTCGGCGACCACGCCGCGATAGCCGCCATCTTCCTTGGTTTTTCCTGAGAAGGATAACCAGCGATCACCGGCCTCTGTTGTTAAGCGCAGAGTAACGTCCCGAAAGAATTCAACATCAGTCATCTTGTTTATGACAGTGCGCACATCTGCTTCAAGACCGCCGCCGCGTGTCAAAATTGACGCGATGTCGTTGTCTTTGGTCCTTGCGGGGTCGACATTAAGGCGCTCGGCTAGTTCGTCGGTCATGCGGACAAAGTGTCCGTCCTGGTCTGTTTCCCAAAGAATATCAGACGCGGTTTGTTCGAAATCTTTCAGCAGGAGATTGATAACTTCATTCTGTGCGCCGAGGGCAGCCTTTTGAGAATTAAGTTCGATTTGTTGGGTCCATGCTCGGATATAATTGGCATAATTCCAATAGGCTGCTTTGGCCATGATGAAGCTATAGATAATGAGAAGGCCTATGAGGGGCCATTTGCCTAATCCGAAGTTTGATGTGAGCATTGCACCGACAAATCCAAGACCGATCGTTCCGACAAATGCGACGGCGGCGCGCGGCACGGTGGAAAAAATATAGGCCCCGCCGCACATCATTCCGGCGATGACGGTCGTGACGAGCATTTGTTG
>CAZXTI010000258.1:0-2867 GCA_964643565.1 uncultured Hyphomonas sp.
CCCAATTGGGGACCGGTATGAAGGCGAAGTCTTTGACGATAATGAGAGCCACTAAAGATGTATGCTAGCCGAACACCGAATGGTTAGTAGACATTACCTTTCTTTGCGGCTTAATAAGGCAATTCTCACCCCATAATCACCTGGATAATGACGAGGCATCCTATGAAAAACTTGCTGATTGCGACATCTGCCCTGGCCCTGCTCAGCGCATGCGCACCCACTGAAACAGTCGATACAAGCGCGCCGAAAACAACCGCGCAACAAACCAGCGGAGAAGCCACCTTCACGCCGCAAGAAGTTAAAACAACTGGCCGCGATGATTGGGGTGATTTTGGATTGGACCTCGCCTCTGTCAAAAGCGACATTCACCCCGGCGATAATTTCTTCCATCATGTGAATGGGCAATGGATCGACACCTTTGAAATTCCAGCCTCTGATGCGCGCTATGGTGCCTTCTCTCTCCTGCGCGAAAAGTCTGAGCAGCGCGTGCGCAATATCATCGGCGAAATTGCAGCAGCAAGCCCCCCTGTCGACACACTCAATGGCAAGATCGCAGCTGTCTATAATGCTTATATGGACCTTGATGGCATCGAAGCAGCAGGCCTTACCAATGCCAAGCCTTATCTTGATAAAATCAATGCAATTTCGAGCTATGAAGATCTTGCCGCTTTGTTTGCCTCGCCGCACTTTGACGCGCCTGTTGGCGGCGGCGTTCGCCAAGACCCGAAACAACCAGACACATATATCTTCAGCATCGGACAGTCCGGCCTTGGCTTACCAGACCGCGACTATTTCCTGAAAGATAGCGAGCGCAACACAAAAGCGCTCAGCGCCTATCGCACCTATTTGACAACGCTTCTAGGCGAAGCAGGTTATAGCGATGCGGCCGCAGCGGCTGACAGTGTGATCGCACTTGAAACACGGCTAGCGAGCGAGCACTGGGACCGCGGGGTCGGACGCAACCGTAACCTCACCTACAATAAAATCTCGCGCGACGAACTTGTTGCAATGGCTGGCGACTTCCCGGTTCAGGCAATGATCAAAGCTGCTGGCGTTGATGGCCAGACAAGCTTTCTAGCAAGCCAGATTTCCCCGACGGCTGAAGAGATTGAAGCTGAAGGCCTCTCTGCTGAAGATCTCGCTAAGCTTGGCGGCGGCATCCCTGCCCTTTTCAATGTCGCTGCAACAACCGATCTGGATACATGGAAAGCCTATCTGACCGCGCATTTCCTCAGCGATAATTCTGGTGTACTTCCATCAAAAATCGATCTGGCCGCTTTTGAAATGTACAATAAGACCTTGCGCGGAACGACAGAGCAAAGAGAACGCTGGAAGCGCGCTGTTGGCGCTGTAGAAGGCGCGCTCGGTGAAGGCGTCGGTAAAGTTTACGCTGACCGCCACTTCCCGGCTGAAAACAAGGCTGCTATGGATGAGCTGGTTGAAAACTTGCGCAAAGCCATGGGTGCTAATCTCACCGACATCACCTGGATGGGAGAAGACACCAAGGTTCAGGCACGCGACAAGCTTGCCAAATTCGATCCAAAGATTGGCTTTACTTCAAAGTTTGAAACCTATGACACGCTCACCGTTAGCGCCGATAATGCGCTTGGAAATGCGCGCGCTGTCGCAGAGTGGAACCGTGCAGACAATCTCTCAAAGCTTGGCGGCCCCGTCGACAAGACAGAATGGTTTATGTTCCCGCAAACCGTGAATGCCTATTATAACTCGGTCAATAATGAGATCGTCTTCCCTGCGGGCATCCTTCAACCACCTTTCTTCAACGTCTCTGCAGACCCGGCAATCAATTACGGCGCCATTGGCGGCGTGATCGGTCATGAAATGGGACACGGCTTTGATGACCAAGGCTCCAAATCAGATGGCGACGGCTTCCTGCGCGATTGGTGGACACCAGATGATGCAGCAGCTTTCAAGAAGCTCACCGATGCGCTCGTGGCACAGTATGACAGCTTCTGCCCGCTTGATGACGGCGAAACATGCGTGAACGGAACGCTTACGCTCGGCGAGAACATTGGCGACCTTGGCGGACTATCAATGGCCTACCGCGCTTACAAACTCAGCTTGAACGGCGAAGAAGCACCTGTCATTGGCGGCCTAACGGGCGATCAACGCTTCTTCATGGCTTGGGGCCAAGTCTGGCGCAATAAGATCCGCGACAATGCCTTGGCGAGCCAAATGGTCGGCGATCCACACGCCCCTGCCCGCTTCCGCGTCAACGGCGTCGTGCGTAATTTTGACGAGTGGTATGAAGCGTTCGGCATTACCGAAGAACACGAACTTTACCTGCCGCCAGAAAAGCGTATTCGCATCTGGTAAGCGCGTCACTGCAAATTCATCAAAAGGGCGATCGGCATGTTGCTGGTCGCCCTTTTATTTTGCGCATCGGCTAAACCTTGCATATCATCGCAAGACTATCTTTATTCTTCGCCCCTAGATAAACTAAGGTGTGAGGAGCACAATTCTAGTTGCAATCGCCCACAGAACCGCTGGGCACCAAAAGGGAATATAAAAATGGCTATTATGAAATCAGAACAGATCATGTCTGAATCAAAAAAAGGTTTTGAAGATGCGATCCAAGTCGCTGTCACACGTTTTTCAAAGACAGTACGCAACCTACGTTCTGCAAACGTCAACAACATGTCGACCGTCGTGGAAAACGGCAAAGTCGTTATGTATCGCGTGAACCTGCAAATGACGTTCGAAGTCGGCGCGCCGCGTAAGAAGACAACAACACGCAAGAAATAAATCGACAGCGCCAAAAGCGCCTCGAAACAAAACGGCAAACCCCAGACCGAGCGCCGCGCTTGTCTGGGGTTTTTCATGTCCGCACCGTAATCGTTCTATATAAA
>CAZXTI010000259.1:0-2862 GCA_964643565.1 uncultured Hyphomonas sp.
GTAATCACCTATCTTTTCCACCGGCTGGAAGACCGTTTTGATGGCCGGCCCACTCTCTTAATCCTTGATGAGGCATGGCTCTTCCTCGATGATCCGATATTTGCGGCCCGCATCCGCGAATGGCTGAAGACGCTGCGCAAAAAGAACGTCTCTGTTGTCTTCGCAACGCAAAGTCTTGCGGACATCGCGAACAGCTCGATTGCGCCCGCCATTGTCGAAAGCTGCCCCACCCGGATCTTCCTTCCGAATGAGCGTGCACAGGAGCCGCAATCGAAAGAGACCTATGAAAAGTTCGGGCTCAATGCGCGCCAGATCGAACTCGTCTCACGAGCAACGCCAAAGCGGGACTATTACTATCAGTCGCCACTTGGCGCGCGCGTCTTCGACCTCGGACTTGGCCCTATTGCCTTGTCGGTTTGCGGTGCATCCTCACCTGAAGACCAGACACTCATGGACCGCGTCGCTGCGGAAACAACAAGCGAAGAATTCGCGGAATACTGGCTTCACGAACAAGGTCTGCCCTGGGCGGCCGACCTGCTCGCGCGCTGGCCCGGTCACACGCCCGATACGACCGTACCCGTCCCACAAGCGCACGCGATTGCCGCTGAATAGGGGCTATACAAATGAAACGTCTTCTTCTGTCCGCCGCCCTGTCTGCGCTCACCCTTTCAAGCACTATCGTACCGCCTGCCAGCGCGCAGCTCTTCGGCGGGGTCGTCTATGACCCCTCCAATCATGCGCAGAACATTTTGCAGGCTGTGCGCGCACTGCAGCAGATCAATCAGCAAATCCGCCAGCTCGCCCATGAGGTTGAGATGCTGGAGAACATGGCGCGGGATCTTGAAACCCTGCCAGGCAGCATTGCCGAAGATATCTTACGACGCATGCGCCGTATTGATGAGCTGATGCGTGAGGCCGAGGGCATTGGCTATGGCGTTGAAGAGATCGAGCACGATTATGAAGTGATCTACCCTGAAGACTATGGAGCAACGCCGCCTGAACATCAGATCCTTGTCGATGAGGCGCGGATGCGCTGGCGTCAGTCACGCAGCGCCTATCGCGAAAGCTTGCTTGTCACAGCACAAGTGGTTTCCTCGGCCCGCGCGGACTCCGATGCGCTAGACCGATTGATCGGTGACAGCCAGTCCGCGGTTGGCAATCTCCAGGTGGCGCAGGCGGGAAACCAGATCGAAGCCCTGCAAACCGAACAGCTCATGCAGATGGAAGCGATGATGGCCTCGCACTATCGCGCCGAAGCGCTTGAGCGCGCTCGCGGGCTTGCTGAGGCGGAACGCGGCCGCGCCCGCACACGCGCCTTTCTGGGGGCCACCAATTAATGGATGTGATCGACACCTTCCTTGCGACTTTTATTGCTTTTATCGATAGCGGGTTCGGCCTGTTGGCAGGAGATGTCGCCTATCTGTCGACAACGCTGATCGCGATCGACATTACGCTTGCCGGATTGTTCTGGGCGCTCAGCCAGAATACCGATGTGATCGCAGGGCTCATCAAGAAGGTGCTCTATGTCGGCTTCTTTGCCTTCATCATTGGTAATTTCGCGCTGCTTTCGAATATCGTCTTTGACAGTTTTTCAGGGCTCGGCCTGACCGCAAGCGGCAGCTCAATCACGGCCGCAGATCTTTTGCGCCCCGGCTTTATCGCCAGCATCGGCTTTGATGCTGCAAGCCCGTTACTCGATCAGATCGGCGACATGCTGGGGCCGGTCGCCTTCTTTCACAACTTCATCATGATCGGGGTCATGTTCATTGCCTGGGCGGTGATCATCGTGGCCTTCTTTGTCCTCGCCGTTCAGCTCTTCATCACCATTCTGGAGTTCAAGCTGACAACGCTTGCAGGTTTCGTTCTTGTGCCTTTCGCGCTCTGGAACAAATCGGCTTTCCTTGCCGAACGCGTGCTTGGCAATGTCATTACCTCCGGCATCAAGCTGATGGTGCTCGCTGTTATCATCGGCATCGGTTCAACGCTCTTTGCATCTGTCACCGACGCATTCCGAACCGGCGATGATGTCACGCTTGCTCAGGTCATGGGAACCGTACTCGCCTCCATGGTCTTTTTCTGGATGGGTATTTTGGGCCCCGGTATTGCAAGCGGTCTTATCAGCGGTGCGCCGCAACTTGGGGCTGGCTCTGCTGCAGGCGCAGCTGCGGGCATTGCCGCTGGAACCTATGTCGCCGGTGCGGGAAGTCGTGCAGCTCTTGGGGCCGCAACAGGCGGTGCCTCCTCAGCGATCAAAGCCGGAGCATCGCTCGCTGGCGGCGCGCGGACGTCCTACACGCTTGGCTCTGTTGCCTCTGGCGCAAGCGGGGCTTCTCGCATTGCGGCGGGTATAGTCGGTGTTGCGCGCGCAGGCAGTGACGCCATTCGCCAGACAGCAAGCAAGCCCGCACAATCTCTCAAGGACGCTTACCAGCAAGGTAGCCAGAGCGCCTGGTCGGCGACCGGCGGTTCGGCAATTGGCAACGCGCAAACCGCAAATGCCTCATCATCAGCTCAAAGCCCGGGCTGGGCGCGCCGGATGCAGGCCCGTCAGAATGTGAGCCAGGCGAGCCAGATGGCTGCCCATAGTTTGCGAGATGGTGATCGCGGCTCCTCCGGCGCAGCGCCTCAGCTTAGCGAAAGGACCGAATAAATGTTCAAGCGCGCTTCCAGTTCCTATGGGAAAAGCCCGTTTCCGGAGACGCCTTATCAGAAGGCAGGACAAATCTGGGATGAACGCATTGGGACAGCCCGAGTGCAGGCAAAGAACTGGCGGCTTATGGCGCTTGGATGTCTTGGGCTCTGCTTTGTGACAACAAGCGCCCTTGTCTGGCGTAGTCTGCAATCAACGGTCACGCCCTATGT
>CAZXTI010000260.1:0-2858 GCA_964643565.1 uncultured Hyphomonas sp.
ATGGCCGTAAAGCCCGCTTACGTCAGACGAAGTAAATTGGCCGTTTACCTTCATACTTCCTAAAGCCGTCTATGCTTATATGTCATTTGAACCGTCAAAAGCAGTGGTTTTGGAGACGACGTCATGGGTCAGGATAAATGGTGCGGCATAGGTATTGGCCTGCTTGGCGGCTGGCTATTGTTTGGTGCCTGGCAAAAGGTACTCCTTGGCGTGCACACAGATTTAAGCTGGTTTGAAATCTTCACCGCAGCCTTCAGCATGCACTTTCTGGCAGCGCTAGCAGCCTTTGTCGCGGGCGTTGCAGCGCTGACCGAGTTGAAAGGCGGCGCATGGTTTGCCGGTATCTCCACATTCATCATGGGTGTTCTGACGATCAGCATGATATTTACAGGCGTTGAGAAAAGTATCTGGCAGGATCAGATCGTATATCTCTTTGCGCTAACGGCGCTATTCCTTGGCATTCTTGTTGCGCGTGGCCAAAATTACGGCGCTGAGGAAGTGCTAGAACAAGAACTGGCTGATATTGCGCGCGAAGAAGCTGCGTCCAAGTCTTAGGTAGCCGGATAATCAAACGCGTAAATTACTGGCTGGCGGATTGATTTCCGAGCCAAACGATATAGGGTTCGCACGTTTTCTAGTGACCCTATATCGACAGGCATATTTCCATGGCAGAGACTTTTGACATCGTCATAATTGGCGCGGGCCCAGGCGGCTATAATTGTGCAATCCGCGCAGGACAATTGGGGCTAAAAGCTGCCATTATCGAAAAGCGCGCAACACTTGGCGGCACCTGCCTGAACGTCGGCTGCATTCCTTCCAAAGCGCTGCTACATGCCTCTGAACTCTATCATTCTGCAAAGCATGAATTTGCTGGCATGGGCATCAAAACTGGCAAGCTAGAGCTCGATATAAAGACCATGATGGGTCAGAAGGATGACGCGGTTAAAGGCTTAACCGAAGGCGTCGCTTTCCTCATGAAGAAAAACAAAATCAAAGTGTTTAGCGGCACTGGCAAAATCACTGGCCCGGGCGCGGTAAGCGTGACGGGCGATGATGGCAAGACGCAGTCACTTTCAACAAAGAACATTGTTATTGCGACAGGCTCTGAGCCATCCAATCTGCCCGGCATTGAAATCGACGAAGAACGTGTCGTGACGAACCGCGGCGCGATCGCGCTCAAATCTGTGCCCAAGAAGCTTGTCCTGATTGGCGCTGGCGTCATTGGCTTGGAGCTTGGCTCTGTGTGGTCACGCCTCGGCTCTGATGTAACCGTCGTGGAATATCTGGACCGAATTCTACCTGGCGCCGACGATGAAATTGCCAAAAACGCCCAGCGTACTTTCAAGAAACAAGGCATGAACTTCAAGCTTGGGCAGAAGGTGACAGGTGTCGCCAAACAAAAAACGGGCCTTAAAGTTTCGGTTGAACCTGCAAAGGGCGGGGAAGGCGAAAAATTGAGCGCGGATGTCGTTATTGTTGCCGTTGGACGCCGTCCTTACACGGAGGGATTGGGGCTGGAAAACATTGGCGGAAAAACCGACCGCCGCGGCATTATCGAAACAACTGACCATTTTAAAGTTGCGCCGGGCGTCTGGGCCATCGGAGACTGTATCGCAGGGCCAATGCTTGCGCATAAGGCAGAGGATGATGGGGCGGCCGTTGCTGAGCTGATTGCAGGCAAGGCAGGTCATGTAAATTATGACCTCGTCCCAAGTGTTGTTTACACCAATCCTGAAATTGCATGGGTCGGCAAAACCGAAGCCGAATTGAAAGAAGCTGGCATCGCTTACAAAGCAGGCAAGTTTCCGTTTATGGCCAATTCCCGCGCACGGACAAATCACCAGACGGACGGGTTTGTAAAAATTCTGGCAGATGCAAAGACGGATCAAATCCTTGGCGCGCACATGATGGGTGTTGGTGTCGGCGAAATGATCCACGAGATTTGTATCGCTATGGAGTTTGGTGCTGCGTCAGAAGATATTGCGCGCACATGTCATGCTCACCCGACCCTGTCTGAAGCTGTGCGTCAGGCCTCCATGGGCGTTGAAGGCTGGACCATGCAAATGTAGGCTGGGCGCTCGCGCAGCCCCTGTCTTTATGCACTAGAAACGACTTATCTTATTTTCGCCTTTTCGGCCCCCTCCATATTTGCTAAAACAATTGGCGGGGGAACAAGGGGACACGAAAATGACGATTTCTAATGTAATCCGGTGCATCTTGGGCGGAGCCTTAATCGCTGCGGCTTTGACATTTCCAGCCTTTGCGCAAAAGCGTATAGCCACGGTCATCGGCAACTCGGATTATCAGCAATCGGGCTGGCGGTTGGCCAATGCGGCGAATGATGCGCGCTTAATGTCGACGACGCTTAAAGGCATTGGGTTCGACGTCAGCCTGAAGACGAATTTGGACGAAGACGCACTTGAAGATGCATTCGCCGAACATAGCGATCGCCTGAAGCGCGCCGGACCAGATGCGATCGGACTGCTGTACTTTGCTGGTCATGGTATCCAGTCCCAAGGATCAAACTATCTCATACCCGTCGATGCGACCCCCCGAACTGAGGAAGACATTTGGCGTCAAGCGCCAAGGCTTGGAGAAGCGTTGCAATATATCGAAAGCGCTGGAAACGGTGTGAATTTCATTCTTCTGGATGCGTGCCGGGACAACCCTTTGCCGAGCGCGAGCCGGTCGGCTGGCGGGCGCGGATTGGCAGAAGCCAAACGCTCGCGCGGCCTGCTCATTTCCTATGCCACCGAGCCGGGACAAACGGCGGCGGATGGATCAAACGGGAACAGCCCCTATACGCGCGCTTTGGCTGATGTTTTGCCGACTGAGGGCTTGACCGTGGAACAAGTTTT
>CAZXTI010000261.1:0-2843 GCA_964643565.1 uncultured Hyphomonas sp.
AGGCATCAAAACCGATATTCTCGGCGCTGACATAGATATTGTTCACATCCAGCAACAGCCCGCAACCCGTCTGATCGGCTAATCCATTTAAGAATTCAGGCTCGCTCATTTCATCCGGAAGCTTTAAATATTGTGATGGGTTTTCAATCAGGATTTTCCGGCTAAGCGCCGTTTGCACCTGATCAATATGTTCGCAGACGCGCACAAAATGTTCCCGCGTCATCGGCGGCGCAATCAAGTCATTGTAAAAGAGCGTCTCATGCGCGCACCACGCCAAATGCTCGGAGACCAAAACCGGATCATAACGATCAACGACCGTTTTAAGGCGCTGTAAATGCTCTGTGTCCAGTGGCGTCGTTCCGCCAATCGAAAGACATACACCGTGGACGGACAGTGGGAACTTTTCCCGGATTGCTGTCAGCCAAGCATGCGAGGGCCCGCCTGCCCCCATAAAATTCTCCGCATGAATTTCAAAAAAAGAAAACACAGACGGATCAAAGCCCGCCCCATCAGCAGGAGCACCCAGGGAAAGTGCGTCGCGATAATGAGCGGGCTTCAGACCCACCCCGACGCACTGCGCCGGGAGAGGAATATGGGGCATGTCGTTCGACAAAGTTTACGCGTCTTCTGGAAGGTCGCGATCAAGCGCTGTCAGGCTGCCTTTGCGATCACCTGGCAATTCAATGCTTTCACATGTGCCTTTTGGGACCAGCGTCCAGGCATTGCCTTGATAATCAACTGTGGAGGTGCCTTCGCAAGATGTACCCGGTCCAGCCGCGCAGTCATTCTCGCCAGCCAGAGAAACGCCGTAGCATTCTTCAAATCCATCAGCATGTGCCACAGGGCCTGTAAGTGCGAATGTTGTTGCAGCGGCCGCAAATGCGCCGGCCAATACAGTTGCGTTGAAAGTTGTCTTTTTCATTTTCCTGTCCTTACAAGATTACAGCAAACAAAATATTCGTTCGCGCTTATGCAGTCTAATGTTGGAACACAGGGTCAATATGCAATTCAACACGCGTTCACAAGCCAGTGAAAAATTGGACGGAAATTCTTGAGAACGCGAGAGCAGCCAATAACTTTCTATATTTTCAATGCACTCACGCCCGCTAATCTCACAGGCTTGCAATGATATTGCCTTCTTCATCCACGCTGACACTCGGCGGTGCGGGTAGATTGCAAGGCTTGCCGCTGCGCTCCTGACCCGTGCGAATATCAAATTCGTACCCATGCCACGGACACTTTACTGCGCCCTCGATAATCTCCGCCTCATCTAAAGGCCCAAGCATGTGCGGGCAAGCGGCTGCATGCGCTAACAATTCGCCAGCTTCTTCGATCAGCCGGAACGTCTTCCCGCCAACATCAAACGTCATAGGCAAGCTGGCGCGCACATCAGCTTCCGGTCCAAGGGTGACAGACATCGCGCGCGAGGGCTTCGCTTCGAGCGCTGCTTGCCTGCCGGTCATCATCTCCTCGTCTTCGTCGTATAGTCCGGCATATAATTGCTGGTAATAGGCAAACATCTGCTCGCGCGCCGCCTCCGGCACATCTGGCACAAAGAAGTCCACCACAACGCGCAAGCCCCCTTCGGCCCGCTCGAACACATAGGTCCAGATTTCCGTGCCCGCGCCAAGCCCCGCCACGGTGCGCGTAATCCAGCGCTGATGGGTCCGGTCAAGGCGCAGCTCCAGTTCGATCTCATAATCATTGGGCAGCACCGCATCGCAATGCCAGCCCCAATCGCCTGCCTCACGGCAGCTAATCGCCTTGAAACTCCCCTCATGCAGATACGGTAAATGCTCCCAATCCAGCGCGTTTTCAAACATGCGATCAAGCGTTACAGGCAGATTGCGCACATAGGTCCCAAGATGGGGTAATGCGCGCGCGGGCGCTGATCCGGGCGTATGCACTTGTGTCGTATCGGCCATTTTTATTCCTCGCATGTCATATCAAGGCTGGAAAGCCAGTCCATCTGGTTATAAAGCAATCTGATGACGAAATCACTGAATATTGCGATCGCTGGTGTCGCGGGACGTATGGGACGCCAACTCGTGGCTGCAAGTTTGGCGCGCGGACATGGCGTGCCGGGTGGAACAGAGCGCACGGGCAGCGCGGACCTGAAAGCTGATATTGGCGTCTTGGCGGGCTTGCCTGCGCTTGGCCTGAGCCCGAGCACCGCTGTCGCAGATGCGGCCGCCAATGCAGACACATGGATAGACTTCACGACGCCCCGCGCCACGCTGAGCGCGCTTGAGACTTTACAAGACAGCGCCGTCAAATCGGTTATCATCGGCACGACCGGCTTTAATGCTGAAGAAGAAAAAGCCCTCGCCCTCCATGCAAGCCGCTTCGCCATTGTGCAAGCTGGCAACTTTTCAATGGGCATTGCTCTCCTCACACGCCTCATCGCGCTTGCCGCAGAAAAGCTTGGGCCAGATTGGGATCTGGAAATTCTGGAAACCCACCACAAGCACAAAGTCGATGCTCCGTCGGGCACAGCGCTCATGCTCGGCCAAGCCGCCGCTGATGGCCGAGGCAGCAAGCTGCAGGACTTGCACGCCGGTCCCTATGATGGACCCGACGCCAAACGCACGCCCGGCAAGATCGGCTTTTCGGTCCGTCGCTCCGGCAGCGTGATCGGCGAGCATGATGTGACCCTGACCTCAGACAGCGAACAAATCACCCTGGCCCATAAAGCCCTCGACCGCCGCGTCTTCGCGGACGGCGCGATCAAAGCTGCAGAATGGGCCGCTGACCAATCGCCCGGATTCTACACAATCCACGACGTTTTGGGGCTGTAGGCCCAATTAACACTGTCAGCACAGAGCGCCCCGACCCTAAACACG
>CAZXTI010000262.1:0-2836 GCA_964643565.1 uncultured Hyphomonas sp.
TTTGGAACCAGCAAAGATTACAGTCCCCGGTCCTGCCGCTGTGATCGGTGCGCGCCCGCCATAGCCGCCAACGCCCATATCCACACCAGTGTGCCATGCTGAGCGACTGCTGAATGGGTCCGCGCGCAATCCGAAGTTTGAGGTAATGCGAATTGTTTCGACGCTTGAAGGAACGGCGAGCGGAAGACGCTGAATGACTTTTTCGTAGTTGCGTGCTTCGTCGAGGCGCGCGGCAACCTGGATAACACGGTCAGCAAATGCGCGCTCTTCAGGTGTTGAAGCTTCTGTCGCACTAACGGAGAACATATTGACGAGCGGGCCGCCCTGACCGCTTTCGTTCGTTGAAAGTGTCAAGCGATGTAATGGGACTGAGGCAAGGTCTAAAACACCGCGTGCACGCTCGGCGCGCTCAACAGCGACTGTTTCTGCCTTATCTAAAAACTGTTCTTGTTTAATACGAAGCTTATTGATGCGGGCACGGACGCCGACGACTTCCAGCGATGCGGTCTGGACACCTGATTCGCGCGATTGGCGTGGGTCTGCTTCATCAATTGAGGCATCGATTAGAAATTCTGCGCCTTCGCCGGTGAGTGCAGTGACTTCGATGTCTTCATTGGACTCAAGTGCTTTAAGCATTGTTTCGAGTGTTGTGTGACGCTCTTCAAAGTCGACCGTTGCGCGCTGGAAAGCGTCTGTTCGTTCTTCGAGTAGGTCCTTGTACAAGGCTTCCTTGGCGCTTAGCTCTTCGTTCCATCGTGTGAGACGGGCTAATTCGCGGTCAACATTTCCGGTGATCCCTGTTCCGCTGCCGCCAAGCATGTACATGCTGGTTGCAAAGAAAACCCAACCAAGAAAGGCGACGCCGCCAAATGCGATAACAGATTGTTGTACGGGTGAGACGGAAATGTAGTTAACTGTTCCGCTGCTGCGGTGGTAAATCTGGCGCTCAGGAAAAAAACGTTCAAAGAGAGACTTTAGATCGTTACGCCACTTTGCCATAAAAATTTACCTGCCGACTTTTCTCTGACGCCCTGCATACCGATAAAATTACTACGATATATTTCCCAGAAACCCTCAAAATTAGATTTACTTATTTGAACAGACTTGGGAAGTCTAAAAATACAGAAATCATGAAAAAAATACTCATTTAGGGTGAATATTGTCTTAATTTTTCTTCATGTGGGGCGCGGCATCTTGTGAAACGATATCAAGCGCCACCTAACTCAAGTTCAGAGTGTCTAAAAGGTCCCCCATATGCTTGGCGACCCTTACCTTTCGCCAAATGTTTTTGATCTTACCGTCAGGCCCGATAAGGAATGTTGAGCGTTCGATGCCCATATAAGTTCGACCGTAAAGCTTTTTCTCCACCCAAACGCCATAAGCCTGACACATTTCCAGACTTTCATCAGAAGCAAGCGTTATGCCAAGCGAATGTTTCGCGACAAACTTATCGTGGCTTTTTGGCGAATCTTTTGAAACGCCTAGGACTTGTATTCCAGCTGCGTTCAGCTTGTCTTGGTATTCTGTGAAAGCGATGGCTTGCTTGGTGCAGCCGCTAGTGTCATCTTTGGGATAGAAGTAAAGGATTAAGGACTGCCCGGCATAATCTTTCAAGCGCGCCCGGCCTTCACCATTTGTCGGGAGGTCAAAATTTGGCGCTTTGGAACCGGGTTCAAGAGAAATCGTCATAATGGTTGCTTTATCCTTTTGCTTTGTCTTTTGGTAGCACAGCCGCGTAAAGTATCAGGAGACCGCCCTTGGTCCGTCAATCTGCCAAAGTGATCATTCTGGAAATTTTAGCCGGGCTTGTGCTGCTGTTATTAGCGGCCTTTGTGGTTTTGGCAATCCGATTGTCTGCCGGGCCGATCGGTCTGGACTTTTTCAAAGCTGATATTGAGCGCACCTTAGCGGCCAACCGGGGCGGGCGCGCTGCGACATTAGAGAACATCTCGCTTGAATGGTTATCGCAAGAACGGCGCGCGGTTGTGACGGCCACTGATTTGCGCCTGTTTGATGATGATGGCGCGGTGGCTGCGGAGGCGGCCCGCACAGAAATTCTTCTCGACATTTCTCACTTCCTGACAGGCCGTGTGCGGCCGATCGGATTTGTGCTGGATGATGGATGGATTGGTATTCATCAAGGCGCGAATGGCTGGAGTGTTGCAGGCGACCCGATTGGGGCGCAGCAGCTTGTCGGCTTGTCCGCAGAATCGCGCACGCCTGAAGAGCTGCTCAAGCTCGTCAATGATACATTGTCTGACGTGTTGGGCGTTCTTAAACGCGATGCCGATGCATTGCCGCTTGAAACGGTAGCGTTTTCAAATGTCGATATTATTTTCTCTCACCACGAACTTGGTGAGCGCGCACGCCTCGCCGATACAGAGGGCGGCTTTCAGCGCGGCGTCGATGGCATTGCGCTTTCTGTTGAGGGGCTGAATGCCGAGGCGGTTGAAGGCGAGGCTGCGGATGAGTTGGAGGCTGGGTTTCAGGTTAACCTGAACGCGCCTGGAGATTATAGCGAGATTAGCGCCAATATTGCGATTGCAAGTTTGCCGCTTGAAGCCATTGCGTCCGCATTTCCAAGTCTTGCGGGACATGTGACCGGTTTAACCTCTGATCTGGAACTCGGGGCGAAGGCAACCGCTGAGGGAGGGCTGGAGATGGTCAGCTTCGAGGCGGATGCGGGCGCGGGCCACCTTGCGTTTGGTGAGACAGATTATGCGGTCGGACGCCTGAAATTTTTGGCTGATTACCTCCCACAGGAGGACCAGTTCAAACTGAAAGTCGACACATTCGATGTAGGCGCTGCCAAAGGACGTTTGGACCTGTCTGTAAA
>CAZXTI010000263.1:0-2834 GCA_964643565.1 uncultured Hyphomonas sp.
GCATTAGGAAAATGCGGCGGAAAACTCTCCGACATCAATGAGGCTATTCGATGGGCAGGCAGCACCGTACCGGCAGAAGACGAAAGCGGAAACCTTGTCTTTAATGAAAACCCAGCCGACATCATCAACTTGTCGATCGGCCTCTTTGAGCGCTGCCCGGCATCTATGCAGGATGCGATTGATTCCGTTGTCGAACGCGGCGTCATTGTCGTCGCAGCAGCCGGAAACGCACGGCTCGCAACAGAATATTATGCGCCCGCAAGCTGTAACAATGTGATCACCGTCGCAGCAGGCGATGCCCGCGGTCACATTGCACCTTACTCTAACTTCGGCCCGGAAGTTGATGTGCTCGCCCCTGGCGGAGATCTGGACCGCGATGATAATGGCGATGGCCTCCCGGACGGCGTTTTATCAACACGCATTGCCAGCGATTGCATCGACCCAGTGACACAAGAAACTGTTGCCGATTGCTATTATGCCTTTGAGCAGGGAACCAGCATGGCGGCCCCGCATGTCTCGGCTGCTTTGGCCTTGATGTCTGCGCGCGACCCTGCGCTGACGGGACCGCAATTAACGCGCCGACTTCTGGAAACGCTGGACACACGCGATGGTGACCAGTGCACCACGAGCTGTGACCTCTATCCAGACGCGACGCCAATCCCGGATCGGCCGGGCGTGTGCTTGCGCGCCTGCGGTGGACAGTTGAACCTTGCAAACTTTGATGCGACCGTCCCGGCGTCCCCCCAATAGGAGAAACAGATATGACCGAAGCTCCCAAAGCGGCACACCGCGATCATACCTCCCCGCATCCCGCAGGCAACAAGACGCTGATGGGCGTCTCGCTCCTCTGGCTCATTGGTGCCGGAGCGCTGGTCTATTCAACTGTTCCAGAGGCCCATTCATCAGCCCGGTTCGTGACACATACGATCGCAGCAGAGAACGCCGAGCCTGCCGCAGTGAAAGCAATCCCAGCCAACGCAGTAACAGCGACGGCAGCCGGCGCAGCGCCAAGCATTGCAGCCTCCCCGAAGTTCGACTTTATCGTAAAGTTCAACCCCGATCACCCCGACATGACGGCCTGCGCGAACATGTTTCGAACCGACAAAAACAAAGCGCGTGAAATCTTCAAAAACTGGGCAACCACCAATCAGGTTTTCGATGATATGCAGCTAAAGACAGTCAACTATTCCGGTGAGATGCTCATCACATGGACGCCCGATAAAACCGGCCCGCTTTCAAAGCGCGATGTTGAAGAAAAATTACAATTGATAAAGTCGGCCACAATGGTGCGTTATGCTGACAAGGATTCACAGATCACTGTACAAAAAGGGCATTGATATGAAGAAGCTAATCATCGCCGCCAGCCTTATTATGATGTCAGGGTGCGGCGCAGATACACCCGCCCCTGAAGCTAACGCGTTAGCTTCAGGGGCGGGTGTATCTGCGCCGCACCCTGACATCATAATAAGGCTGGCGGCGATGATTAGCTTCTTCATATCAATGCCCTTTTTGTACAGTGATCTGTGAATCCTTGTCAGCATAACGCACCATTGTGGCCGACTTTATCAATTGTAATTTTTCTTCAACATCGCGCTTTGAAAGCGGGCCGGTTTTATCGGGCGTCCATGTGATGAGCATCTCACCGGAATAGTTGACTGTCTTTAGCTGCATATCATCGAAAACCTGATTGGTGGTTGCCCAGTTTTTGAAGATTTCACGCGCTTTGTTTTTGTCGGTTCGAAACATGTTCGCGCAGGCCGTCATGTCGGGGTGATCGGGGTTGAACTTTACGATAAAGTCGAACTTCGGGGAGGCTGCAATGCTTGGCGCTGCGCCGGCTGCCGTCGCTGTTACTGCGTTGGCTGGGATTGCTTTCACTGCGGCAGGCTCGGCGTTCTCTGCTGCGATCGTATGTGTCACGAACCGGGCTGATGAATGGGCCTCTGGAACAGTTGAATAGACCAGCGCTCCGGCACCAATGAGCCAGAGGAGCGAGACGCCCATCAGCGTCTTGTTGCCTGCGGGATGCGGGGAGGTATGATCGCGGTGTGCCGCTTTGGGAGCTTCGGTCATATCTGTTTCTCCTATTGGGGGGACGCCGGGACGGTCGCATCAAAGTTTGCAAGGTTCAACTGTCCACCGCAGGCGCGCAAGCACACGCCCGGCCGATCCGGGATTGGCGTCGCGTCTGGATAGAGGTCACAGCTCGTGGTGCACTGGTCACCATCGCGTGTGTCCAGCGTTTCCAGAAGTCGGCGCGTTAATTGCGGTCCCGTCAGCGCAGGGTCGCGCGCAGACATCAAGGCCAAAGCAGCCGAGACATGCGGGGCCGCCATGCTGGTTCCCTGCTCAAAGGCATAATAGCAATCGGCAACAGTTTCTTGTGTCACTGGGTCGATGCAATCGCTGGCAATGCGTGTTGATAAAACGCCGTCCGGGAGGCCATCGCCATTATCATCGCGGTCCAGATCTCCGCCAGGGGCGAGCACATCAACTTCCGGGCCGAAGTTAGAGTAAGGTGCAATGTGACCGCGGGCATCGCCTGCTGCGACGGTGATCACATTGTTACAGCTTGCGGGCGCATAATATTCTGTTGCGAGCCGTGCGTTTCCGGCTGCTGCGACGACAATGACGCCGCGTTCGACAACGGAATCAATCGCATCCTGCATAGATGCCGGGCAGCGCTCAAAGAGGCCGATCGACAAGTTGATGATGTCGGCTGGGTTTTCATTAAAGACAAGGTTTCCGCTTTCGTCTTCTGCCGGTACGGTGCTGCCTGCCCATCGAATAGCCTCATTGATGTCGGAGAGTTTTCCGCCGCATTTTCCTAATGC
>CAZXTI010000264.1:0-2834 GCA_964643565.1 uncultured Hyphomonas sp.
GCGCATCGAATGCGCTTGCCGCTTTGCCGCAATGGGACGCTTTGGCGCTGCATGGTCAATTGTCCAATCTGGTCGCTGATCAACTTGCCGCAACGCGAAACGTATTGGCAGGTGATGGTGATATCGCAGCCTATCTTAAGGCGCGTGGACCAGAGGTGGATAAGTTAAAGCGTCAGCTACGTCAGATGGACCTAACGCGCAATTGGAGCTTTGCTAAATTTGCGTTGGCGGCTGATGCGGTTCGCACTGCGCTTGGCTGAGGCACGCTTCGGTTTTTGGAACAAGAGAGTTGACCAGCCGTCACGGTGAAAGCGCGTGATGAGCGAGAGATTGCGTCCGGCAAATGCGCCGATGACTTGTGGTTCCTGATGCCGGAGGAGGCCGGATAGGATGATGTGGCCGCCGGGTGATGTCATGCGGTGTATCTCTGGTGCGAGGCGGACGAGGGGGCGCGCTAAGATATTTGCGAACACTGTGTCATAGGGCGCGCCGGACTGGACGAGCGTGTGGTGACTACCTGCACAAACGGCGCCTTGGAAGCGATTGGTGACATTGTTCTTGGCCGCATTTTCATATGCAACGCGCACGCTGTCTGCATCGATGTCAGTCCCGATCGCGCGTTTCGCACCGACCTTTAGCGCGGCGATGGAGAGGACGCCGGAGCCTGTTCCAAGGTCGAGCACTTTAACCACGCGGCGCTGGCGCATAACGTATTCAAGGCCGAGCAGACAGCCGAGCGTTGTCCCATGATGGCCTGTGCCGAAAGCGGGGCCAGCTTCGATCAGCACACCAACTTTGCCCGGCGCGCTTTCCGTCAGCGCATGCGATCCGGCGACAATGAACGGCCCGGCTTCAACGGGCGGCAAGCCTTCCAGAGACTGCGTGACCCAATCGCGATCTTCCAGCGCTTCATAGCGCACATTCAGATCCGGCGCGACCGTGGCGACGAGCGCGATACAGGCCTTGGCCGCGTCTTCATCGCGGGCATAGGCGTCGAGGGTCCAGCTGGAACGGCCATCCTCTTTGGCGTCCACCGCATCGGCCGGGGTCGGGTCGCTCCAGGCGAGGACATCCCACGCCGCTTCGATGACGGCGCGCGGGCCGTTTGCAAATAGTCTGTACATAGGGGGCATGTAGCAGGGTGCGCGCGGGATGGGTAGTTGTGCGCAGCACAAAATGCGCCACGCGGCGGGCCGCTGGCGGGATAACAGCCTTGAGCGCGACCCATCGTGCCGGAGGCACGGGCGGTCAAAGCATAGAGGGCTGGGTGGCTCTTGCGAGCACCGATTGACTGCCTTCCTTTCGGAGAGGCTTTTAGGCGTTCGTAAGAACCACCCATTGTGACAGCGTATTAACGAGTATCCGATCCGCCTCGCCTTACTGGAACATCCAAGCCTGACGCGGAGTGCCGCCTCAGGATGCGTCATCGAACGGGTACCGGCTGATACCAGACGCGGGGTCGAAATCCACACGCCCAGCCACCAGACTGCCACACACACCGCCTCAGCCTGTCGATCAGTCCTGCCCGCGACGACGTGTTGGAGGTGTTATAAGCTGGTGGTGTGGGGAGGGGGATAAATTCGTGTTTCTAGTTGTTGTAAAATTCGAGTAAAGATAGAATAGATAAGATGAGATATGACTTAGGTGGCACATGGAAATAAATTGGCCGGGCGAAAAACTGCTGATCAAAATCGTTGAGACATTTGAGCGTGGATGTGGAACCCTTGCTAGACCTTGGATTATTCGACGGGACGGCAAAGCCAAGGCGGATGTTGAGCTCGACGCCGTGCGCCGAACATATTTAGAACTTGAAAAATTACGGTCAGATGTGCAGGCAGTTCGAAGAGGTGATAAAGTCATTGATGAACAGTATCGACTAGTAGATGCAAGCACCGACGCCAAGAAAAGTATGGAACTTGGCCAGCAGCTAATTCGGAGCGTCGCTAATGAGCGGTTGCCCGCTAGTAAATTGCTTGAGCTTGAGCGCCAAATAAATTTGGAGCAAACGCTACTCATCGCGCTAGAGGAGCATGCTGAAGACGAAGAACAAATCAGTGATGAAGATGTCAGTTATGACTGGTTTTCTCAGTGGAGAAACAGGGCTCAAGATATTTCCGATAAGGATATGCAACTGCTATGGGCAAGAATTCTGGCAGGTGAAGCAAAGGCTCCTGGCACGTACAGTGTGCATACACTTGATTTTCTCAGTAGAATGTCGCGTAGCGATGCTGAGCTTATTTCGAAGGTTTTTGACTTTGTACTTGATGGAAACTGGATATCTTCTGAGCTACAAGAAGTATATGAGAAAGCGGATATTTATTTCGGGAGTTTACTAAGATTACAAGAACTCGGGGTGCTTAGTGGTGTAGAGGGAATGATATCACAAAGCAAACCGTTTACAGATTATGGTGATTACCGATTACTTCTTGTAACTAATAATGGTGCTGCGCTTAGGGTTGCTGCAAATAAACAAGATCAAAAAAGTATTGAGTTTGGAGCTTACTCACTTACATTGGTTGGTCAGGAATTATTGAAGATAGCTGAGTTAAAGCATCACAAGGAGTACTTGTGCGGTCTGGCGACTAAATATCAGGGCAAGAGTAGCAAGATATCAATTGGGACCGTTTCTCGTGTAGAAAATGGCGTCCAATTTTCTGAAGAAGAGGTGCTATGGAATGCTGAAGATGTAACCGATCTAGAAACCAAGTGAGCTACCTAAAGCCCCAATTCCTGCTCCCGCAGCCGTTTCACCTCATCCCTGAGCCGGGCGGCTTCTTCGAATTCCAAGTCTGCTGCCGCTTCGTGCATTTGTTTTTCCAAGTCGGCGATGACCG
>CAZXTI010000265.1:0-2831 GCA_964643565.1 uncultured Hyphomonas sp.
CGCGCCATCAATGGAATCGGTAAGGCCCTTTCCGGTGTGGGTCTTTCTGGCCCAAAATTCACCGTGGACGGCATCCGAAAATCTGCTGAAAAAATCTCCGGCCTGAGCGACTATGGCAGCGACAGTTATATTCCGGGTTTGGAAAAAATGTGCTGGTCGCTGGAAAATGAGGCCGCTCTCAACCAGATGGGCCGAATGATCATGCACCGTCAGATCTCAAACGCCCTGGCTGGACGATTGGCCGTGGTCGAATGGGAGAAAAATAATCCAGAGGCCGCTGAAGCTCCGATTGTAAAGCCATTGTTTATTATCGGATTGCCGCGAACAGGCACCTCCATCCTGTTTGAAACAATGGCCGCTAATCCGGACATGCGCGCGCCTTTGACATGGGAATGCCGCGATATGGCGCTGGCACACACAGTCAATGAACCGGCCAAAGACGATCCGCGCATCATCAAGCTTGGCAAGCAGATGTCACAGGTTGACCGATTAATGCCCGGCTTTACGGCCATCCACCATTTCGGCCCTTTCATTCCGACTGAATGTATCGGCCTGACGTTTCTGGATATGGCGAGTGAACAAGTCGCAGCGCTGACATGGATGCCGAGCTATCGTAAATTCCTTTTGGAGAATGATTTCTCAACCGCATTTGAATGGCACCGGCGCGGGCTGCGTTATCTGCAATCCACCCAGCCAAATAAATCATGGATTTTGAAAACCCCAATGCATACCGGTTATCTCGATATGTTGGTGAAGTATTATCCTGACGCCGGCTTCATTCACAATCACCGCGACCCCATGAAAGTGATTTCTTCTGTTGCTAATCTTTATCGGGTATCTCGTTCAGGCTGGACGGATGAGCCTAACACGCTGGAACGCGCCCAGTCCGACGCCCATTACTATCTTGAGTTCATTCGCCGCACACTCGCCTTCCGCGCAAATGATCCAGAAGAAAGCACGCGTTTCTTCGATGTCTCGTTCACCGAATTTGTCACCAATCCAATGCCCCTCATTTCGAGGCTCTATGCGCATTTTGAACGCCCGCTTACCGATGAGGGCTTCAAAGCCATGGAGGACTATCTGACAAATCGTCCGCGTGAAAAGTTTGGCAAACACAAATACAGCGCCGAGCAATTCGGCTTTACTGAAGAAGAATACGCCCCGCTCTACGGTGATTATCAAAAACGCTTTGCCGATTACATCTAGGCTATGCCCCATCCCGCACCCTCTTCAGTTCCAAAGATTGCGAAACGTCCGCTGGGCGCAACGACCGTAAACTGGATCGGGCGCAGACTGAAAGCTGTTGGTTATGTCAGGCCAGCGCTAAGTATTGCCTCGGTCAAGGCTGATGCTGAAGAACAAACCGGCCTGTCAGATTATGATGGCGATAGCTATATGGCTGCGCTGGAACCATTATTGTCGGATCTGGAAAATGAGGCCAACCTCAATCAGCTAGGCCGAATAGTTATACGCGGGATGATCGTCTCAGCCCTTGCCAGCCGCTTAACTGTTGTCGATTGGGAGAAATCCAACCCGCAAATGGCGCGCGCAAACATCAAAGCGCCGCTCATCGTCTTTGGCATGCCGCGCACTGGCACAACTATTCTTTACGAAACGCTGGCTGCCGATCCGCGCCTGCGCGCGCCGCTGACATGGGAATGCCGCGACTACGCCCTGGCACACGAGATTACCGATCCACACAATGATAAACGCATCACAAAGCTCGGTAAAAATATGGCGCGCATGGACCGCCTGATGCCGGACTTTTCGGCGATACATTATTTTGATCCCTTTATCCCAACCGAATGTGTCGGACTGACAATTCTGGACATGGTCTCAGAACAATTTCCCGCGCTTGCATGGCTGCCAAGCTATCGCAATGAATTCCTCCTGAAGAGTGATTTCAAGAGCGCTTATAATTGGCACAGGCGCGCCCTTCGCTATTTTCAAGCGACCACCCCGGAAAAACAATGGGTCCTGAAAACACCGCTCCACTCTGCCTATCTAGGCAGCCTATTGGAAGTCTATCCTGATGCCTGCCTCATCCACACACATCGCGAGCCAATGCAAGTCATTGCCTCCGTCTCCAGTCTTTGTCACACGGGTCGTTCCGGCTGGTCAGATCACGTTGATACGATAAAATATGCAGACCATGATGCGCGCTATATCGCAGAGATCACGCGGCTGGCAACGGCGTTTCGCGCGAACAACCCTCACCATAAAGACCGCTTCTTGGACATTGCTTTTAAAGACTTTCTCACACAGCCCAAAAACGTTCTGCAAAACATCCATGCCCACTTCAATCGCGATCTGCCAGAGACATCGCTCAGCGCTATGCTAACATATCTTGAAAATCGCCCGCGCCACAAATATGGCGTCCACAAATATACACTGGAAGATTACGGCCTGAGCGAAACTGAACACGGGCCGCTTTTCGCCGAATATAGAGATCATTTCCAACCCTACCTCTAACCCCTCTTAACCCCACGCCGGAGGATGCCAAAATGCAAATTGATCCGACCGCAGCTTCAAAAGCTGCAACGCCGCTAAAGCTTGATGATGATCATGGCGCGCGCGCTGCATGGGAGAAACTCCTCAAAGCCATGTCAGAGGCCACCAGCCGGGTCTATTCTGAGGAAATGGGGCTAAACGAGGTTGACCGGGCCGAAGGCATGCGCGCGCTGACCCAGACCTTTTCACTCGCCGCTGAAATCCACATCGAAAAAGGAAACCCGCGTGAGCCGGCTTTCACAAATTGGATGGCGTCAGGACGTAAAGTTCTCGGCGATAATCCGGATGCCCGGTATGATAGCGCACCTGTTTCGCCGGAC
>CAZXTI010000266.1:0-2827 GCA_964643565.1 uncultured Hyphomonas sp.
CTGCCACACAAAACGGCGAGCGCGCTCGCCGTTTTGTGTGGCAGCGATGGGCGTTATGAGGATGAGGCGGCGCTTGCGGCGGCGGCTTTAAGTGAGGCAGGCGCTCAGCGGCTCTATCTGGCAGGCAAGCCCGGCGAGCATGAAGCGGCTTGGCGCGAGGCAGGCATCGCAAGCTATGTGCATATTGGCGTGGATGTGATCGCCGCGCTAGAGCTCGCCCACGCAGAATTGGGGATTTCAGCATGAGCAAGTTTCCAGACTTTTCAAAGATCGACTTAGACGGCATGCAAGCCACCGGAGGCGGCGGAACCAAGGCAGCAAGCGTGGGTGATACACCAGAAGGCATTGCGCTAAAGGCAAGCTATAGCGCGGGGGACACCGCTGGCCTCGATTTTCTGGACGATTTTCCAGGCATCGCTCCGTTCGGGCGCGGGCCTTACCCGACCATGTATACGCAGCGCCCGTGGACGGTTCGTCAATATGCTGGGTTTTCCACGGCGGAAGATTCCAACGCATTCTATCGGCGCAATCTGGCGGCGGGGCAAAAGGGCCTTTCGGTCGCTTTCGATCTGGCAACGCACCGGGGCTATGATAGCGACCATCCGCGTGTAGCGGGCGACGTTGGCATGGCGGGCGTCGCGATTGATAGCATATTGGATATGCGCACGCTCTTTTCCGGTATTCCGCTCGATAAGATGTCTGTCTCGATGACGATGAATGGCGCAGTGCTGCCGATCATGGCGCTTTATATTGTCGCCGCCGAAGAACAAGGCGTTAGCCCGGACAAGCTCACCGGGACCATTCAGAATGATATTCTGAAAGAGTTCATGGTGCGCAACACTTATATCTATCCGCCTAAAATCTCTATGCGGATTATTTCCGATATTTTTGGCTATACATCGCGCAATATGCCGAAGTTTAATTCGATCTCGATTTCCGGCTATCACATGCAGGAAGCGGGCGCGACGGCGGATCTGGAGCTTGCTTATACGCTGGCGGACGGGATTGATTATATTCGCGCAGGGCTTGCTGCGGGGCTAGACATTGATGCATTTGCGCCGCGCCTGTCTTTCTTCTGGGCGATTGGCATGAACACGTTTATGGAAGTGGCGAAAATGCGCGCGGCGCGGCTCTTATGGGCAAAGCTCGTCAAGCAGTTTGAGCCGAAGAACGCCAAGGCGTTGAGCCTGCGCACGCATAGCCAAACCTCTGGCTGGTCGCTGACCGCGCAGGACGTTTACAATAATGTCATCCGCACCTGCCTTGAGGCCATCGCGGCAACTGGCGGGCAGACGCAAAGCCTGCATACGAACAGCTTTGATGAAGCGCTTGCCTTGCCGACGGATTTTTCCGCGAGAATTGCGCGCAATACGCAGCTATTCCTGCAACAGGAAGCGGGAGCAACCCAGACGATCGATATGTGGGGAGGGTCTTATTATGTCGAACGGCTGACCCATGATCTGGCCGCGCGGGCGATGGTCCATATTGAGGAAGTTGAGGCGATGGGCGGCATGGCGGCGGCGATTGAACAGGGCCTGCCGAAGCTGCGCATTGAGGAAGCTGCTGCACGCACACAAGCGCGCATTGATAGCGGCGTGCAGACCGTGGTTGGTGTGAATAAGTTTCATCTTGATGAGGCAGAGGATGTCCCTGTGTTGAAGGTGGATAATGCGGCGGTGCGTCAGATGCAGCTTGATAAGCTGGCGCGGCTGCGCGGCGAACGTGAGCAGAGCGAGGTGACAACGGCGCTGGAGGCGATCACGCAGGCCGCGATGTCTGGCGAGGGGAACTTGCTGGCGCTGGCGGTAAATGCGGCGCGGGTTAAGGCGACCGTGGGCGAAATTTCCGAGGCTGTGGAACAGGCAAGCGGTCGACACAAGGCTGAAATTCGCTCGATTAGCGGCGTCTATGGCGCTGGCGTTGACGGAACACCAAAAGGGGATGATGCGAAAAAACGCGCAGCAGATTTTGAAGCAACCCATGGCCGGAAACCGAAAATCTATATCGCAAAAATGGGTCAGGACGGGCATGATCGCGGGCAAAAGGTCGTCGCATCGGGTCTTGCTGATTTGGGCTGGGACGTGGTGATCGGGCCGCTATTCCAGACGCCGGAAGAGGCCGCAGCTGATGCGCTGGAAGCAGGTGTTGATATTATCGCGGCGTCGTCTTTGGCAGCGGGGCATCTGACACTGGTGCCGGAACTGCGCCGGGCACTTGGCAATGAGGGGGTCGCAAAGATGAGCATTATCGTCGGCGGCGTCATCCCGCCTCAGGATTTTGACGCACTGCTTGCGGCGGGCGCGGCCGCGATTTTCCCACCGGGCGCAGTTATTTCTGAGTGCGCGGTGACAATGCTGGAGACGATCGAAGCGCGAGACGTTTAAATTGCGCTTTGTGTCTTTCGAGCTTCCAGCAAGGTTAAACCCCTCCACGTACGCAATACGGGAAAGAAACCCTTACAGCTGTAGAAATGACTTCTGCACGGCTTTGGGGCTTAGGCTTTGATCGTTTGTTTACCTGGGGAGACAACGCCGACCAATCGGGCAAATCTGGAGAATTAAATTCCCAATATGCTGAACTGATATTTCGTTCAAGCGATTCTGCAGCAAGAGCATAATCAGTCTCGTCAGTTAGCTCCGCCCGCGAACTCACAAATTCAACAGCACATCCACAAATGGTCCCCATTCCCGCATCACTTTTGAACTTCAGTTTATGCTTCTTCATGTCTTCGACACATGACCGGCCCATCGATTTCTGGTGGTCATTAAATTCATATTTCTTAGCTGCAGCATCCACCTGCATATATGGTTTGTAACTGGTATAACAA
>CAZXTI010000267.1:0-1253 GCA_964643565.1 uncultured Hyphomonas sp.
GAGATTGCCGGGCCGGGCTTCATCAATATCCGCGTCAGCAATGAAGCGCTTGGGCGTGTTGCTGAAGGCATCCGCTCTGATGGGGCAATGGCAGGCGCGCAAAAAACCGATGACCCACAAAAACTGATTATCGACTTTGGCGGCGCGAATGTCGCAAAGCCGATGCATGTCGGCCATTTGCGTACGGCGGTCATTGGCGACACGCTGCAGCGCCTGCTCCGCTTTCTGGGCGATGATGTCACGTCCGATGTCCATCTTGGTGATTGGGGTCTGCAAATGGGCCACCTCATCACCGAGCTGGAGGAGGAGCGCCCTGAGCTGCCATATTTCGATGCCGCCAATACGGGGCCATTTCCTGATAAAAGCCCGGTTACAATCGCGGACCTGTCGCGTCTCTATCCGCAAGCCTCGATCAAGGCGAAAGAGGACCCGGAACGTAACGCCAAAAGTCAGCGCGCTGTTGCGGAGTTGCAAGCGGGCCGGGCGGGCTACCGGGCACTGCTCAATCATTTTGTTGCCGTCTCGATTGAAGAACTGAAAATCGACTATGGCTTCCTCGGCGTCTCCTTCGATTTATGGCTCGGTGAAAAGGATGTCGAGCCGCTTATTCCGGGCATGGTCGAAGACCTAAAAGCCAAAGGCGTTGCAACAGAAGATGCTGGCGCTTGGATTATACCGGTTGCCCAAGAGGGCGAAAATGTTCCCGCCACCGACAAGGAAGGCAATGCGCGGATTAAAAACCCGATGCCGCCGCTCATGCTGGTCAATTCGCGCGGCGCGAGCATGTACCACACTTCCGATCTGGCAACGATTCTTGATCGCGTAGAAAAATTCTCACCCGACCGGATGCTTTACGTTGTCGATCAACGCCAAGCGCTACATTTCGAACAAGTGTTCCGCGCCTCCGAGATTGTCGGCTATATGCCCAAGGACCGCCTTGAGCATTTGGGGTTCGGCACGGTCAATGGCCAGGATGGCAAACCTTTCAAGACCCGCGAAGGCGGCACGCTCAAACTCGGCGATCTGACCCGCATGGCGCTGGAAGAGGCGAACAAGAAGATTGAACAGGGCGGGCGTCTGTCTGCTGACATTGCTGGCGAAGAGCGCGCCCGCATCGGCGAATTGGTCGCTCGCGCGGCGCTGCGCTTTGCTGACCTGCAAAATACACGCACCACAAACTATGTCTTCGACCTCGATCGCTTCACAAGCTTTGAAGGTAAGACCGGTCCCTATCTGCTCTATCAGGCGGTGCG
>CAZXTI010000267.1:1353-2822 GCA_964643565.1 uncultured Hyphomonas sp.
AATCAGCTCACAATCGGGCTAGATTTGCTCGGAATCGAAGCACCGGAGCGGATGTAGTGCATAAGTACGCATTTTGCCTTGCCGGAAAGATGATTCGCGAGTAATCGGAGTACATTAAAACATCCTCTGGGAGAGTGCAGAAAATCTGCCGCCGAAGGCGCAACCGCCCCGGAAACGCTCAGGCAAACGGACCGGAGGGTGTTCAAAACGCTGGAAAGAGGCGGGTTCTGGGTGAGCCGCAGCCTCGCCGAAGGAGCAAGGCGCGCATAATGCGAGCCATAATCTCTCAGGCGCCGAGACAGCGGGGGCGACTGCTGGCCTTCCAGATGGGAGGGTAGTCGCTTGGAGATCGGTGCTATGGGAACAGAGCCAACAGATGATTTAAAACGCACAGCGCTGTATGATGTGCATGTTGCCCATGGCGGCAAGATCGTTCCGTTTGCGGGCTATGAAATGCCGGTTCAGTTTGGAGGCGTAAAGCCTGAACATCTCTGGACGCGCGCGCATGCAGGCTTGTTTGATGTGTCGCATATGGGGCCGTGCTTTCTCTTCCTGAAAGACGGGCTAGGCGAGGAGGGCGCACACAAGCGCATCTCTGCATTGATCGAGCGCTTGGTGCCGAGCAACATCGCGAACCTGAAGCCCGGACAAGGCCGCCTGACCGTCCTTCTAAACGAGACTGGCGGCATCCTTGATGACCTCATCGTCACGCGTATGCCGGGCATTGATGGCATGCTCTATATCGTCGTCAATGGCGCGGTAAAACACCAAGACTGGGCGCTGCTAGAAGAAGCGCTCGGCGACGAAGCAACCCTACAGCGCGCCGATGACCGCATCCTGATCGCGCTTCAGGGGCCAGAAGCCGAAGCCGCCATCCTGTCGCATTTTCCAGAAGCGGCTGATCTGACCTTCATGCGCTGCGCCTATATCGAGCGGGATGGTGAGAAATTCATGCTGTCGCGCTGCGGCTATACGGGCGAAGACGGGTTTGAGATCTTGCTGCCAAATAATGAAACCGGCCTTGGCATCGTAAACGAGCTGCTCGCTGACGAACGCGTCAAACCCATCGGTCTCGGTGCGCGCGACTCACTTCGCCTTGAAGCCGGGCTTTGCCTTTACGGCCACGATATGGACGCCACCCGCACACCGGTCGAGGCAGACCTGCAATGGGTGATCCAGAAATCACGCCGCGAGCGCGCTGACTTTCCGGGCGCTGCAAAAATCATGGACCAGTACACAAATGGCGCGGCTGAAAAGCGCGTCGGCATCCAGCCACTTGGCCGCGCACCCGCCCGCGAAGGCGTCGAAATCCAGATCGACGGCGCGCGCGTCGGCACGATTACATCCGGCGGATTTGGTCCCAGCGTCGAAAAGCCGGTCGCCATGGGATACATCGCGGCGGCCCACACGGAGCCGGGCACCAAAGTCGATCTTATCATCAGAGGCAAAGCGCATCCGGCCGAAGTCGC
>CAZXTI010000268.1:0-1115 GCA_964643565.1 uncultured Hyphomonas sp.
ATGGAACGTGGCTTCGCCAGCTCATGGCTGTTTCTGAAGCCCTCTCAAAACCGGAAGGGCTTGCCCTGTCCGGCATTCAGCCGTGGAGCAAAACAAAACCTCCCCCATTCGACACATGCGCGCAGGCAGTCTAATCTGCGAGGATTCGCAAACTGATTCCCGCCAGAGACTTAAACACCATGTCAAACCGCGTTGCCGGACCTGAAATTTTGAAGATGATCGAAATGATCGGCAAATTACCGGGGCTAGGGCCGCGTTCGGCGCGCCGTGTGGCCTTATATCTGCTCAAGCGTCAGGACACGCTCCTGATGCCGCTCGCAGATGCGCTGGCTGAGGCGGCCAGTAAGCTTCAGGAATGCCAAACTTGCGGAAACTTCGACACATTGCAGCCCTGCGCGGTGTGTCAGTCAGAGCGGCGCGATACCAGCGCGCTTTGCGTGGTCGCCGATGTGCCAGACCTTTGGGCGCTGGAGCGGGCCGGTGCGTTTGGTGGATACTATCATGTGCTGGGCGGCGTCCTGTCAGCGATTGACGGTATCGGACCGGATGATTTGAACATTGCAAGCCTGATCGCGCGCGCCAGCACAGATGATATACGCGAAGTGATCGTCGCCCTCGGAGCAACCGTAGACGGCCAAACAACTGCGCACTATCTAGCCGAACGCCTCGATGCCTGTAATGTCGATGTGACCCGGCTCGCACATGGACTTCCGGTCGGCGGTGAACTGGATCATCTTGATGATGGTACGCTCGCCACGGCGCTAAGGTCACGGCGAACGCTTTAGGTGCAGCTTGCGCTAGTTCACATCTAGCCGATAAACGCCGCCATCGAGCTCCTTGGTGAGTAAGTAGATATAACCGTCAGGGCCTTGAACAACATCGCGGTAAGGGCGATCGGCATCTTCCAGATAGTGATGCTCGCCAACAATGTTCCCATCCGCATCGAGATCAATGCGCACAAGTTTTAATCCCGCAGGCCCTTCCATAGCGCCTATAATGAGATCGCCTTTCCATCCGGTATATTTGTCACCAGTATATTTTGTCATTCCTGACGGCGCGATAGATGGAACCCATTTGACATAAGGCTGCTCCATACCGTCTTTCTCCGTGAATTC
>CAZXTI010000268.1:1215-2813 GCA_964643565.1 uncultured Hyphomonas sp.
TCCGTATTGATGCGGACAATTGTGCCATGTGTGTTTTCATAGCTTTGCGCTTCCTGCATCAATCGGAATGCGTCGCCGAGCGTAAGGAGTAGGGTTCCGTCAGCTTTAAACTGCATGCGTCCGCCAAAATGAAAGCTCGTTCCGCGCGGATCGGCCGCCCAGATATCCACGCCGTTCTCCAACACCGTTCCGTTCGCACTTAAACTCGCCTTGAAGATCGCAGTTGAATTTTCAGTCGCGCTGCCCTTTGCATAGGAAAGATATATGGTTCTGTTTGTCGTAAATCTCGGATCAAGGATGACATCAAAATAACCGCCTTGTCGCTCGACCAATGCTTCAGGTGCACCGCTGATGACAGTTTTTTCGCCCGTCGGTGTAACAAGGTTGATCCGGCCCTCACGCTCGGTAATGAGCATATTTCCGTTGGGAAGGAAGGCCATGCCCCAAGGCTGCTCCAATTCTTCAGCAATAGGCGTGAGTGAGAATGTTTGGGGGGCGGCGTCAGAAGCAGTCTTTTCAGGGGCTTCAGCGGCAGCTTCTGAAGATAAATTTGAAGCATCGCTACAGGATGCTAAGACCATAAGAAGTGTACTGGCGGCGAGTGTTAGCAATCGGGTCATGTTGCGCTCCTGAAAAATGCGAGTTGTTTGATATCTACATACAAAACAGACGGCCATCTGAAAACAGATGGCCGCCAAAAAGTTATTTGAAATTGCTAGATTAGAATTGCGTACGCAGCGTAACCCCATAAGTTCGAGGCGCATCAATAAAGGCACCGCGCGAGTTTGCCCCCTGGCGAAGCGGAATGTTGAAGGTGATGCTGCGTGTTTGCTCGTCGGTCAGGTTTGTGACGAAACCTTCAATTTGCCACAAGCCATCGCTGCTACCGAAACCGGCCCGAAGGTTGACCTTGGTATTGGAGGCCTGAATATCCAATGGGTTTGGTGTATCCGTCCCCACGATCAGGGCTTGCGTACTGGTCCGACGGTCTGACTCATAGCGCACATTCACATTTCCAAAATAGGTCAGGTCCTGATTGAATGCTTGGAAGCCATCTTCCCAGGTTGCTCCCCAAATGCCAACAAAGTCTGGTGCGTTGGTCAGGTCATTGCCGCAAAGGCTGACGGCGTTCGCAATGGCCATTTCACCTGTATCAGGATCGGGCTGAGCACAATCGTTCGGAAAGCGAGCATCTGTATATGTCATTGACGAAGTTAGCTGCAGCTGATCGAGAACTTGCGCTTGGATTTCCAATTCGACACCGGTTGATATAGCTTCATCAACGTTAAATGTTGTGAATTGAACGCCGGTGAACTCAAGCACCTGGAAATTATCAATTTTCTGATTAAACAGGGCTGCGTTGGCGCGCACCCGCCCATCAAAGAACGATCCTTTCAAGCCGATTTCAAAGGCATCGATCTCTTCAGAGTCAAACCGTGGGTCTACACCGCCGGACGCAGCAGATGAGTCGAGGTTGAACCCGCCAGACTTAAAGCCATGAGTGAAGCTGACATAACCGTTCAGATTGTCGGTGAAGGCATACGCACCCTTAAACGTGTAGACCAATTCTTCATCTTCGAAATCTTCGACGAAGACAC
>CAZXTI010000269.1:0-2787 GCA_964643565.1 uncultured Hyphomonas sp.
ATTGATGCGCTATATGTCGGAACGGGGCTGGCTGAACATGCCAGCGGGCCGGATGTGTTTGAAACCGAGGTGCGCGCATTGCTGGATGAATACGAGGTTGGGGCAACCTACGCTCAACCCGGTTTGGTCTGGTAGGATATTGCTTTTTCGGCATAATACGGGCAAAGCTCACTTCGTAAGATTAGATAGGCATGAGGGGTTTCATGAGCCATCCTGATACGAAATATTATGAAGACCTGGAAATTGGTCATGCGCATGAAACAGTGCACTTGATCAAGGAAGAGGATATTACAAAATTTGCTGATGTTTCAGGGGATTACAATCCTTTGCACATGGACGAGGAATATGCCTCCAAGACGCCATTTGGCAAACGTATTGCGCATGGCGCGCTAACGGCTTCATTTATTTCAGCTATTCTTGGCAATAATCTGCCGGGCCCCGGCGCTATTTTTACCGGCCTTTCCATGCGCTTTCGCCGCCCGGTTTTTATCGGGGATGAGGTGACTGTGCGCGCTGAAGTGTCTGAGAAAAATGATCGCGGTAATCGTGTGACAATGAAAGTCGCCTGCATCGTAAAAGGTAAGAAAGTCATTACAGGCGAAGCGCAAGTGGTCGCACCGAGCCGCGAGGCATAGGAATTGAATGGCCGTTTTTGCCGACTATCGTAACATTCCAAAAAACGCGCGCGGGCTTGCCGTTGCGCTTGGTAATTTTGATGGCATACATGCCGGGCACCGCGCTGTTGTCGAGGCGGCGCAGGCCAGCGGATTTGGGCTTGGTGTGGCAACCTTTGAACCACCGCCGCGCGCGCTGTTTCGCCCTGAAGATCCGCCTTTCCGTATTCTCACGCCAGAGCGCCGCAATGCCGCTTTGCTGGCGCTCGGTGCGGAGGCTGTTTTCGAGCTGCCGTTTAATACCGATATGGCGAGCATGACGGATGAGGAATTTGCGCGCGCTGTAATCGCTGAGGGACTTGGCGCAGCGCATGTGGCGGTCGGGTTTGATTTCCGGTTTGGACGTGGACGGATGGGGGATGCGGCAAGGCTTGCCTCGCTTGGCCGCGCGCTTGGGTTTGGGGTGACGATTGTTGAGAAGGTGGACGGGCTTGATGATAAGGCGTCGTCGACCGCGATGCGACATGCTTTGCGGGCGGGTGAGCCGGAAAAAGCTGCTGCGCTGCTTGGTGGCCCTTGGATTGTAGAAGCTGTGGTGGAGCACGGCGAAAAGCGCGGGCGCGAGATTGGCTTTCCGACCGCGAACATGACGCTGCCGATTGGTCTGATCCATCCGCGCCACGGCATTTATGCGGTGCGCGCGCGTATTGAGGGCGAAGATGTCTGGCGCGACGGCGTTGCCAATTTTGGCCGCACGCCGACAACGGGCCTGCGTGATCCGCTGTTTGAAACGATGATTTTTGACTGGGACGGCGATATTTACGGGCAAAAGCTGGAAGTGGCTGTGATCGCCTTTTTGCGGCCTGAAGCAAAGTTCGACAGCCTCGATGAGATGATTGTCCAGATGCATAAGGATGTCGAACAGGCGCGGGCTGTGCTGACATCCAGCTAGTGCGTCATGACACGATTTTAATTGACTTGTCCTGATCTGTCGGCGTCTATCATAGCCTCTTGAGGAGGCAGACCATGCGGCAAATTTTACTGATATTGATCGCGTTTTCGTGTTGTGGTTTTCCTGTGCAGGCAGATCGTGAGTTACAAAGGCCGGTTTCATTTGTGCATGATGAAGAGACAATCATTCGTACACATGACGGTCGCGAACTACTCTTCTTTATTGATCGCCCCGAGTTGGGAGGGCGTTTGCCGCTTTTGCTTATGGTCGATGGATCGGGTTGTATCGGGCAATTGCGAGACGACTGGACCGACTTATATCGCCCCGTCCAGCCGCGTACGTCTTTGAGATCTTATGCCCGGCTTCGCGTAGAAAAACCCGGCACGGACCCAAAAGCCGCTGGGGCGCAGACGGCTTGTACTGACGAATTCCTCCAACACTATACGATGGATAAGCGGGTGGAAGATCATTTGCGCGTGCTGCAATATTTACGCGCGCATGCCGACTGGTGGAATGGCGAGCTTTATATCTGGGGTTGGTCTGATGGCGGTGATGTTGCGACACGACTGGTTGCCTATTACCCGAATGTTGAGCGGGCCGTCCTTGGAGCAATGGGCGGCGGAACAACGATGGCCTCTCATTTTGAAGACCTATGGATATGTGGTGCTCAGGCGCAGGTCGGGGAGCGCGAAGCTTGTGTCGCTGATTTGCGGAAAAACTTTAAAATGATGGCGGACAACCCGACTTGGCGGAAAACGTGGAGCGGGGTCGATAATTCCTGGGCTGTTTGGGCCTCCAGACTTTGGTCGAGGACAACCGAATTACTGACGGACAACCGCACACCCGTGCTCATCGTGCATGGAGAAAAAGACTTTGCCGCTGTCCCTGTTTCCAGCGCGCGCAAGCTTGTTTCTGATTTGGAGGCGGCGGAAAATACGGCCTTCACATATTGGGAAATCAAGGGCATGGAGCATGGGACGGGGAGTCTGGAAAAAGCTCAGGCAGATCAACTTGAGCATGCCATGCTTCATTGGTTGCTGGCTGACCAAGGGATATCCTTCTGGAATGTAAATGGTTTGCTGGTTGAGTGAATGGCTGCACGCTAGTGACACGTTAACCCATGGCTGCTAAACCGCAGGGCATGATGAGAGCGATACGCATAATTCGAATTAGCAGCCCGGTCGCGCGCTGAGATAAGCTTGCGTTGGCCGGGGACTTTTA
>CAZXTI010000270.1:0-2774 GCA_964643565.1 uncultured Hyphomonas sp.
AGACTTCATGCGTTGCGACATTGCCGCCGCCAACTGTGCGCCCGCCGACGACATGTAAGTTGCCATTGATGACATCACCGGCGGCGGAGTTGCGCTTGGTGAGACAGGGCGCGGCGGTTTCCCATTGGCCGCCCAGGCTCGTCAGGACGAAATGATGGTCGGTGTCGATATGGTCGTTCCAGTTGGCGTTTGCTTCACCTTTAGGTGTGCGCCCGCCTGCGAGATGCAGCGCGCGATCGCCAAGTACGCCGACAACGGCTTCGGCGCATGGCGCGGGGAGAGATGGCGTATCTGCCCAATTGCTTACATTAAGTGTGTTTCGGGTTGTTCCTTCAAGAATATCGCCAGTACGGTCTATATCGACTTCGGCAATTGCGATCTTACGGTGGGTCGCGGCCCAACCTGTAGACTGCATCGTCCAAGCAGCACTGCTCGATGGGCTTTCAAACCCCGCGACCGCCAAGAGCTTGCCTTGAAAGCTAACCATGTGCGGATGATGGCGCGGCATGGGCAGTGAGGCCGCAGTTTGCCAAGCGTCTAGGCCGGGATTCCACGTATGATGGGCCGCCGCCGGGCCAGAAATCCGGCCATTCTCGGCGATAAACCCGCCTGCTAGGTGGATCGCCCCATCATGTGCGCCCGGATATATTTCCTGAACTGGGAACGGTAGTGGCACGCCGGGCGTCCAAGCACCGAGACTGGTGGGGGATTTCGTGGGCGCAGATTGCGCTAAAACCTCTTTATTATCAGCGCATGAGGCGGCAAAAGCTGCGCTGGTTAAAGCGAGGGCGTGGCGGCGTGTGATCGGGTTTTTCATAGTGTTTATCTTAGCCAAAAAACTGGCCTGCGAAAAGCCTGTTATTATTGCGAATTTGGCTTTGTGACGGGGCGTGGAAGTGCTAGAAACGGGGATCAATAAAAGCCCCGATTCTGGTGGCAAAAAATGACGTGATGCGAGGCCGCTTTGAGCGACGATAATACAACCGACGAAACCCCTGAAATTCCAGAACCAGCGCCGGAAGCGGGTATTGATCCGATCAATATTGAGGACGAGCTGAAACGCTCCTATCTCGACTATGCGATGAGTGTGATCGTCTCGCGTGCCCTTCCGGATGTGCGCGATGGGTTGAAGCCTGTGCACCGGCGTATTCTCTACGCGATGCAGGAAGGCGGCTACACGCCGGACAAGAAATACCGCAAATCTGCCGCGATTGTCGGCGATGTGATGGGCAAATATCACCCGCACGGCGATAGCGCGATTTATGATGCGCTGGTGCGTCTGGCGCAGCCGCATTCGATGTCGCTGATGCTGGTCGATGGGCAGGGTAATTTCGGCTCGATCGATAATGATCCACCTGCCGCGATGCGCTATACCGAAAGCCGGATGGCGAAGGCTGCGCAATATCTGCTGGCCGATATCAAGAAAGACACGGTCGACTATCAGCCAAACTATGATGATAGCGTGCAGGAGCCAACGGTTCTGCCAGCGCAATTCCCGAACTTGCTGGTCAATGGCGGGGCAGGCATCGCGGTTGGCATGGCGACGAATATTCCGCCGCACAATCTTGGTGAAGTGGTTGACGCAACTTTGGCGATGATTGATAATCCGGCAATTGAAGATGAGGAGCTTTTGCAAATTGTTCCGGGGCCGGACTTTCCAACGGGCGCTTTGATTATGGGCCATGCCGGGTCGCGCAAGGCGCTGCTTGAAGGACGCGGCTCGATCATTATGCGCGCCAAAACCGATATTGAAGACCTGCCGAATGGCCGCGAGCGCATTGTTGTTACTGAGATTCCTTATCAAGTGAACAAGGCGGCGATGATTACCAAGATCGCTGAGCTCGTGCGCGAGAAAAAGGTTGAGGGCATTTCTGATCTTCGCGATGAGAGTGACCGTCAGGGCGTGCGCGTTGTTGTCGAGATCAAGAAGGATGCGAGCGCGGATGTGGTGCTCAACCAACTCTTCCGTTATTCGCAATTGCAGACCTCGTTTGGCGCGAACATGCTTGCGCTGAATGGTGGGCGTCCTGAAATGATGACCCTGCGCAAAGTGTTGGAGTGCTTTATCCGCTTCCGCGAAGAAGTGGTTGCGCGGCGCACCAAGTTTGAGCTGAACAAGGCGCGCGCGCGGGCGCACAATCTGGTTGGCTTGGCATTGGCTGTGGCCAATATTGACGAAGTGATCCGCATCATTCGCCACTCCCCGGACCCGGCAACGGCGCGCGAGCGTTTGCTGGAAAAGCCTTGGCCTGCTTCGGATATGCGCGCGATGATCGAGCTGATTGCGGACCGGCGCACCGTGTTTGATGATGATGGCGCTATTCGCCTGTCGGATGAGCAAGCGCGTCAGATTCTGGAATTGCGTCTGCATAGGCTGACCGCTTTGGGCAGCGATGAGATCGGCAATGAAGCCAAGGGTCTGGCAGAGAAAATCGCTGACTATCTTGATATTCTGTCGTCCCGGTCGCGTGTCATGGACATTATCAAGGGCGAGCTGACAGAGGTGCACGAAAAGTTCGCTGTGCCGCGCCGGTCCGAGTTTGCCTTTGGTGGCATGGACATGGACGATGAAGACCTCATCGAACGTGAAGACATGGTGGTGACATTCACGCATGGCGGCTATGTGAAACGCGTGCCGTTGACGACATATCGCACGCAGCATCGCGGCGGCAAAGGTCGCTCCGGCATGAAGATGAAGGATGATGACTTCGTCACGCGGCTCTATTCGGCGAACACCCATACAGAGATGCTGTTCTTCTCCTCTGATGGCATGG
>CAZXTI010000271.1:0-2755 GCA_964643565.1 uncultured Hyphomonas sp.
GAAACGGAAGATTATAAACCGATGGCAGCGCAAATCGCAGAGCTTGGACTGCCGACCCTTATCACGATGGAAGGCGGATATGCGATTGATGCGCTTGGGGCAAACGTTGCAAGCTTCTTATCCGGCTTTCAGGGCCAGACCGGATAACCCTCAAGCGATGGCCAGACCGCCAACCCGGCGGGCGGAAATGGCTGCATTAAGTGCATCGCTTCGCGAAGACCGCCAGTCAGCCATGTCTCATAATCTTCTCGCCCGATGATAACCGGCATGCGGGTTGCCAGCCCTGCAACCGTATCGTTCGGGGTGGTTGTGATCATGGCTAGGCCGTCATAGCTTGCCCCATCAAGCAAGGCGCGCTCCCAAATGCCAGCGATGCAGAACCAATCAGCGCGCGGCGAGGCAACCGCATAGCGCGTCTTGTTGCCGGGCGTCCCCTCCCACAAATAATAGCCATGCACGGGGATAAGACAGCGCCGATGCCTGAAGGCGCCTTTGAAGCTATTTTTGAGCGGCACGTCTTCGGCAGACGCGTTGAAGAAAGGGCGCTTCCATTCGGTGAAGCGACCACGAAACCAGTCAGGGATTAGTCCCCACAGGACCGGCCCAAGCTCCAGCGCATTACGGTTTGGCCCGTCACCCTCCGGCACATGGCGGATAATCGGCACGACCATGCCGGGCGCGATATTCGCCTGACGCTCAGGCGGGTCGATGCCCGGCGGCGGGATAATGGGCAAGCGCGCGCGATAGTCATCCCAATCGATATGATCGCGAAAAATCCGGCCCGCCACAGGTCTAGGCTTTTAGCTTATAGCCGGTCTTGAACATCCACCAGACGCCAAAGCTTGTCGCGAAAGCAAGCGCGCCTGCAACAGCAGCACCGATCGCCAGATTGGAGTTTGCAGCATCCAGGAAGCCATAGCGGAACCCATCAATCAAATAGAAGAAGGGATCAAAAAGGGAAATCGTTAGAAACGGCTCGCTTAAAACATTGATGTCGTAAAATGTGCCCGACAGGAAGGTGAGCGGTACAATGACGAAATTTGAAATGGTTGCGAGATTGTCAAACTTATCCGCCCAGATACCACCCATCGCGCCGCATGCGCCAAGTATAATGGCCGCACACAGACCAAACCAGACAACGGCCCAGATATGGGCAATCGGCAGACTGGCGAGCGGCGACAGATGGATAAAGACGCCGGCTATAGCCGCGACCATCAGGCCGCGCGTTGCAGCGCCTGCAATGAAGGCGAATGTCAGCTCCATTGCCGACAAAGGCGGCATCAGGAAATCGACATAGCTGCCCTGCACTTTCGAAATCACAAGCGAAGAGGATGAATTGGCGAACGCGTTTTGCAAGATCGCCATGATCAACAAGCCGGGCGCGAGAAAGTCGCCATATCTGAGGCCTTCAAAATCACCGGATAGATTTCCCCGGCTGCCAAAGGCAAGTTCGAACACGGTCATAAAGAGCAATGTCTGCACGATCGGAGCGACAAGCGTTTGTTTCCACACGGTCAAAAAGCGAGAAACTTCCCGCTTATAGAGGGTCCAAACGCCGAGCCAATTAACCGCGCCATAATCCCTGACGGATGGCGGAGCCTGGCCGGCGCTCGCTTTTGCAAGATCGGCAGCTGTCTGCTTTTGCGCGTTGGTCGAAATATTCGTCATAACGCCTATCTAATTGCGTTTCTCACATTTGACGAGCCTGAAACCGCGAAAAGATACGCACAGAGCTACCCACAACATGTAGATTAAGCTATCCACAGCTAAATCACCATATTGTGTTTCATTCCGGTTCAGATACGATATGTTGCGGTTGTCGAAGGCGGCGCTGATGGGCCCGCTACAATATATAGGGCTGAAGAAGTTCCGCACGGGAGGTATTTGTATGGCTTGGACAGAAGATCGCGTTGATGTGCTAAAGAAACTCTGGGCGGAGGGCCACAGCGCCAGCCAGATCGCCAAACAATTGGGCGGTGTCACGAGAAATGCCGTCATTGGTAAGGTTCACAGGCTCGGACTATCAGGACGCGCCACCCCTTCCAGACCGGTAAAACGTCCGCCGCGCCTGGCCCGGCCAAAGCCTCAAGTCATGCCAGATGGCAGCGTACGTCGCCCAGCGGCCGCCAAGTCGCCGTCGGCCTCTCAAGCGGCAAGCGAACGCGCCGTTGAACGCGCTGCAATGTCTGCGCTCCCGCCAATGCCTTTGAAAGACGGCGAAGCAGCAACAATTCTGACGCTACGCGACTCCATGTGCAAATGGCCTATTGGTGATCCAGCCGACCCGGAATTTGCCTTTTGCGGGCGCAAATCATCAGAGAACGGCCCCTATTGCAAAGACCATGCAGAAGTTGCCTTCCAGCCAGCACGCAAGCGCGACCGCAAAAAGATCCCACCAAATTATGTGCGCCGCATTGCGGGTTGATTAAAGGGTCTGGACGCCTTAAATCGAACCGTCGGCTTTTACGCCGGTGCGCATATAACAAAGGCCCGCCATTCATTTGGCGGGCCTTATATTTTTTATTGCTACATCTCTTGAACGCGGCTTACTCAGCTGCTTGCACATTGGCAGCTGGCCAAACCTTTATATTGGCAGGCGGCGCGGATGGGTTCATCTCAGTCTCCTCAAAGGCTGCCAATGCACGCGCCCTGTCAGCCTCGGTAAACGCGCCCGTTGTCAAACAGAACTCGACGAAGTTTCCATCTGGGTCATTAGTGTAGACCGAATGGCACCAATTATGATCAATCTCCAGAA
>CAZXTI010000272.1:0-1426 GCA_964643565.1 uncultured Hyphomonas sp.
CGCGCCAATCCAGACAGGCGGCGATGGCTTCGCTGGCATAGCCTTGGCCCCAATGGGCGGGGATAATGCCCCAGCCCGCTTCTGGTGTGCCTATATGGTCTGGTGTCATATCTCGGCAGCCTTCGAGAAAGCCAGCCTCGCCGATGAAGCTTCCATCCTTGGCTTCGATAACCCAATAGCCATAACCAAGCAGCGCCCATGAGCCGATCATGGACTGAATTTGTTTCCATAGGTCCGGGCGCGTGCGTGTGCGGTTTCCGATATAGCGAACATAGGCGGTGTCGCTCCACATGGTTTCCATCTCGGCGAGGTCGCTGATTTGGTAAGGGCGCAAGCGTAGGCGTTCGGTTTCCAGTGTCGGGATGTCGTGGAGTGGGCGATTGCCTAGGCTTGTGATTTTGCTCATGCTGGGTTTGCCTTTTTGAGTGCGATGATCGCTTTGTCCAAGGCTTGAAGAAACTGGGAGCGATCTTGCTTGTTGAAGGGTTTTGGGCCGCCAATATTTTCGCCGACAGCGCCTGCGCGCAAGTCTGCCATGATGGCGCGGGTGGCAAGGGCGCTGCCGATCATGTCTTCTGTGAAGGGCCTGCCGCGGGGATCTAGCACTTTCGCGCCCGCTTTCAGGCATCGGTCAGCCAGCGGTATGTCAGCGGTTATGGCGATGGAGCGGGGCGAGGCTAGCTCTGCGATATAATCATCAGCCGCATCGAAGCTGTCGCTGACGGTTTTGAACGCGAACAGCGGATGATCGGGGATGCGAAACCAGCTATTGGCAACGACCAGTACGGGGACACTATGGCGCAGCGCGACTTTATAGACCTCGTCTTTTACGGGGCATGCGTCGCCATCGACGAGAATTTGCAAGTCTGTGTCAGGTCTATTCATCGAAGCGGTATAGCGACATGCTTCGGGCGCGTTCGTCAAATCGTAGGGTCTTGTTCAAGGGCGCATGCGCGCGCTGGAGACAGTCTGCCCGCTCGCATAGATAGCAGTTGATGCCAATTGGCGTCGTGCGCGGCGTCTCAAGATTGTGGTGATCGGCATATTTCAGGCGCGGCGCATAGGTCATGTCACAACCGAGCGCGATGGCGAGTTTTTGCTCCGGGTTCTCATAGGTGCCGTCTGAGCGGGATACCATTTTCGAGATCGAGAAATATTTGGCTTCGTCGGGCATTTCGATGATTTGCGTAAAGATTTGCCCAGGCGACTGGAAGGATTGGTGGATATTCCATAGCGGGCAGGCGCCGCCGAATTTCGAGAAGGGAAACCGGCCAGCGCTGAAGCGTTTGGAAACATTCCCGGCAACATCAATGCGCAGGAAGAAGAAGGGGATGCCGCGCGCGTCTGGCTTTTGCAGTGTGGTCAAACGATGTGCGGTCTGCTCAAAGCTCGTACCGAAGCGATAAGAGAGTAGATCGACATCATA
>CAZXTI010000272.1:1526-2743 GCA_964643565.1 uncultured Hyphomonas sp.
CGTGGCGTTCTTTCAGGCGATCAATGAGCGGGGAGTTTTGACGGCGACTGGCAAGGCCTAGCTCAGCGGACAGTCCTTCTGCGACGGCGTCGAGGCGCGGGAAATAATTGCGCTGGGCGTGAATGAAGTCGCGTACAGATTCGACCGCTTCGGCTGATTGTTCGAGTAGCTCAACGCGGTCCCGGTTTCCGGCAAGCTCGGTTTCCATGCGGGCCGTGTCACGTAGCTTGGCGTAAAGCTTCAAGAGGGCGCGGGCTGTGTTCGGGCTTGCAGCGACAATATCTTCAGCTTCAGACTTTGATATTGGGACATCCTTGAACATCGGGTCGCGCATGGCCTCGTGAAGCTCTGCGACTAGATGGGTGTCGGCGCCGCCAGCAAATTCGGATATGTCGAAATCATAGCGTTCGACCATCCGCAAGAGCACTTTCGCACTTAGCGCGCGCTGATTTCGCTCGATCAAGTTTAGGTATGATGTGGAGATTCCAAGGTCTTCGGCCATGCGTGCTTGTGTAAGCCCGAGGGTTTCACGAAAGCGGCGTAGACGCGGCCCGACCATAAGTTTTGTTTTTGTGCTCATGTTTACAATATTTACAATAATATGCGCGTTAACTTTTCAATTTTTACAGCAATACCTTTATCATATCGATGCTTTGTGGACAAATGAAGTGTTATGTAAAATATGTGTGTCTCGTAATATGGGGAGATGCACGTTGGCGGATACGACGAGAATTACGGATGAAACAACACCGAGGCATCGGGTTCTAGCCACGGTTCGTGGCGGGGTGCCTGCGCCGTACAAAGGTATTCTAACTGATCAGGCTTTGTTGTTTCTGGCGGATTTGGAACGCCGGTACGGCCCGACACGCAAGACCTTGCTCGAAGATCGCCGCTTGCAGCAAATCCGCTATGATGATGGCGAACTGCCGGATTTTCTGCCGGAGACGCTGCATGTGCGCCAGAGCGTATGGGAGGTGGCTGAAATCCCGGCGGTGTTGCAGGATCGGCGCGTTGAAATTACCGGACCTGTTGATCGTAAAATGATGATCAATGCGCTGAACGCCGGTGCGAAAATGTTCATGGCTGACTTTGAAGACGCATCTTCGCCGACCTTTGCCAATATGATGGATGGTCAGGTGAATATGAAGGATTTTGCTGGGGGGGAATTAAGCTTTCATGATGCGGCGCGCGATAAATCTTATGCGCTAAATGATGAG
>CAZXTI010000273.1:0-2734 GCA_964643565.1 uncultured Hyphomonas sp.
TGCCGATGATGAGCCATATTTCGTTCTCAGAGCAGATGATCCGCTTTCATCAGCCCTATTAGAGCTTCACGCCTATATTGGTGCGGGTCAGGCTGGCGCAGCGCACAATAAGCTTGCGGAGATTATGGATATGGCCAAGGAAAGCCCGCCGCGCCCGGCTGCAAGCCCCAAATATCGTGAAACATTCGCAATATCGCTGGCGATGGAACAATGGCGCGATGCAAAATAATCTGCGCTCATGACTACGCCGATCAACCTAAACAAGGCACGCAAGGCAAAAGCGAAAGCCAATAAGGAGGCTAAAGCGGCTGAAAACCGTGCCAAATTCGGACGAAGTAAAGCTGAAAAAGCCGCTCAAACCCTAAAAGCAGAGAAAGCAAAGCGTGAAATCGACGGAAAACGACGCGATTTGTAAACTTCGTCTAAATACGCCTGTGGGATGATATGGCCTGAAACTTGCACACGTACCGAGTGTAAATGATCTTAAATAGAGGCATATCAAATGGCTAATCATAAGATGAAAGCATTAATCGCAGCGGTTTTCGGGCTGGCTTTAACAGCGCCGCTCGCAAGCGCGCAGGCTCAAGGATTTGGTGCCGAGCAAAGCCCTGCGCCTCGCGCGATCCAGTGTAGTGCAGCGCTTGAACTTATGGCCCGCGCAGCGCCTCGCTGGTCCAACCAAGCCATCGCCCAGCAAGCACGCTATTTCTGGCGTCAGCAAGCCGAACAACTGGCAGGGTCTGTTGGACGAAACCCAAATACTGAAATCGGTCAGGAAATGGGATTGCTCGCCGAGCAAGCCGTTCAAAACCCGAACGCATTGTCGAACCAAGCGACGCTCTGCTTGAGCGATGTGCCAGGCGCAGGAAATGTTGCATCTTCCAGCACAGCGCAGCCGACGCAGCCTCAGTCCACCAGACGCCGCCTCTATCAGCGCAACTAGCCAACACTAAGTGCAAGAATTCGGCTAATCTGAGAGCGCGGCAAACCGCTCTCTTTATGATAAATATTAAAGGCGTCCTGAACTTTGGTCAGGGCGCTTTTGCTTGTCGCGGCAGGTTTATCCAACACGCCATCGCGCACCATCGCCTCTAAAACATCGCCCGACGCGATCCAGCCATCCCAGCCCGAAAAGCGCAGGAAATATTGCGCCGTCGCCCCGCCCAGCCGGGATCCATTCTTGCCGAGCCACCGCATGAGGCCGTGCTGGTCATCTGCTGGCCACGCAGCGATATACTTCGCAAAACCGCCTTGTTCGCGATCAATCAGAGTAACAAATTTCGCATTCTCCAGGGTTGCTCTAATCTTTTGGCCATTGCGTACAATACGCTCATCGGAGACGAGCTGGCTCAACATCTCATCGCCAAAAAAAGCAAGCTTAGCCGCATCAAAGCCTTCAAAAGCTGCTTCAAATCCGTCCCATTTGGCGGCAATGACCTTCCAATTGAAACCCGCATTAAAAACGCAGCGCGTCATCACAGACAACAGCCTGTCTGAAGGGGTGCTGGCATAATCTGTGTTGAGGTGGCCATTAGCCGATTTGGCAAGCACAGCTTTCACGCCGCCATGATGGGCACCGGCAAAGCGAAGGATCTCGGAAAATTCGGTCATGGCCACAATTCATGCCGAACCAATGTGTTAAGTGCAAGAGGTGCGCGCCTCGTCGGTAAGATCGTCAAGCAATTGCCGGACCCGGCGCTGGACAAGATCAAGAACGTGATCAAACCCGTCTGCGCCGCCATAATAAGGGTCTGGCACATCGCCCTTTCCAAGAAAAAGTTGCAGCTGCGCGGTCGCATTAGCGGGCTTTATCGCCTGTAAATCCGTGTAATTCTGCTGATCCATGGCGTAAATGTGCGTAAATTCACGGAAATCTTCTGCGCGAACTTTGCGCGCCCGCTGCGCCGACAAATCAATCCCGCGCTCAGCAGCGGCTGCCATCATACGCGTGTCCGGCGGATCTCCAGCGTGCCATGCGCCCGTGCCAGCACTATCAACAAAAATGTCCAACCTTCTTGTCTGCACAGCGTCACGCATAACGCCTTCTGCGGTCGGCGAGCGGCAAATATTACCAAGGCAAACAAACAGAACCCGAACCAAACTATGGCACCTGAGGCACAAGAGAATCCAGCACGAGCTCATTGTTCCGCGTGCTTGAAATGCGATCGAGCGCGTTCAGAATGCGCTTGGCGGGCGCCGAACCGAGCGCTTGTGCTGCGCTGGATGCCTGCGCGTAATAAGCTTGGGCATTCGCACTTTCTCCGCTGGCTTCCGCGCATGCCCCAAGATTATGTAGAACAGCTGGTGATCCGGGATAGTCTTCAGACAGGACCGCAAAAGTTTGACACGCAAAACTCAAATTTTCGTTCCGGATTCCTTGAACAGCTTGCTTGAACCGTGGATCGGCGCGCACACTCGGATTTTCAGCGTCCGTCAACACAGTTGCGCGCACTTGCCGATTATAGGGCGCGATATCTCTCCGGATTTGCCAAATTGTATTGTCCAGAGCTGAGGCTGTGATGCGTTCAACAATATGATCACTGCCTAGCCGATAGCCGGGTCTTTGGTAATCCCTATATGCAACACGATATTTACCGGGCCCAGGATCGCCCGGCCCGCGGCGCACGCGGTACTGCACTTCCCCCGTTTCGAAACATTCCCGCTCGCTATCGTCTGCTGAATACGTCCTATTATGCACAATATTCTGTGTCCGGACATTCAATAGTTTAGGGGT
>CAZXTI010000274.1:0-2716 GCA_964643565.1 uncultured Hyphomonas sp.
GCGCAGACAGCCTTGCCAGTGCGCGCCAGATCCGCAACCCGATCAACGCAAATGGCGATATTCTCTCTGCCTTTGACGGCATCACTTATTCCAAGGGCGGACATGTCCTCTCAATGTTCGAGAACTATCTCGGCGAAGACGCGTTCCGGGACGGCATCCGCCTCCACATGACCCGTTTTGAAGACGGCGTCGCTGACGTGAATGATTTTATGACCTCGCTGGCCGAAGGTTCCGGTGATGATGGCGTTGTTGAGAGCTTTAAGTCTTTCATTTTCCAGCCGGGCACGCCGTTCCTGAATGTTCAAATGTCGTGTTCACCCGGCAATGAAAAGCTTGAAATACGCCAATCGCGCTATGCTCCGCTTGGCTCAACAATTGATCAGGACGCGACATGGCAAATTCCCTTTGCCGTCACGCTTGGCTATAGCGACGGCAAAGAGCGCATCAGTGATTTGCTGACAGAACCCACGCAACGCGTTGCCCTGCCAGACGGGTGCCCGAACTGGATCATGCCAAATGCGGGCGGCGCTGGATATTGGCGCTTCACGCTGAGCGACGGCAATTGGACTGCGCTTGCTGAAAACTTTCACAGCCTGTCTGGCGGCGAGCAGATGATGTTTGTTGACAGCCTGAACGCGGCATTCCGTGCAGGTGAAGTCTCCGCCGAAGCCGTGCTTGCCGGGCTTGCCGTGACAACGGCAGGCGAATGGGATGCAGCCAGCATCGCGCTTGGGCGTCTTGGCGGCCTTGTCGGCTTGCTTGCCGAAGAAGACAGACCGGCCATGCGCGAATGGATCGGCGAGGCCTATGCCGATCAATGGGAGTATTTCAACTCGCGCACGGCTGTCCAACTCAGTCAGGGTGAAATTCTTTATAGCGAAGCCCTGTATCGCCTCTATGTGAACACAGTGGAAGACCCTGACCTGCGTGCAGGCCTGAAAGAACGTGCAAGCCGTTATGTCGGTCTTGGGGGCGAGCCGGATCAAAACGCGTTGCTCGCCTCAGAAGTTGCCACAGCGATACGGGTCGGCGTGGAAGAGGGTGGCACGGATTTCTTCGATGCTGCGCTTGTCTATGCGAATGAAACCAACAATCAGCGTGAGCGCCGCGCCATCTTCAATATCCTCGCCGGAAATGGCAGCCTTGAAGATGTCACCCCGCTCCTGGACTCCTCCTTCTATGACCATGTGCAGGGCCAAGAGGCGCTCTTCATGTTCTTCTCTGCTATCCGCAATAGTGATGATGCGGTGCAAGACATGGCATGGGCGGCTTTCAAGCAAAACTTTGATGGGCTGGTCGCGCGCGTTCCGGAAATCCGCAAGCCACAAATGGCAGGCGTTGCCGGCTCGTTCTGCGACAATGCCAAAACCGACGCGGCCGAAGCCTTCATCAAGTCAAAAGCTGACCTGATCGCAGGCTATGAACGCCCACTCGCACAAGCCGTCGAAGGCGCACGCCTCTGCGCCGCGCTAAGAGAAGCAAAACGTGATGAGCTCGCCGCAGCTTTGAAGTAGGGTGACTGAAATGAGTGAGCGCGAAGCAACTAGAACGTCTAAGGCCTATTTTGTTCTGGTTCTAGCCGGTTTCGCGCTCCTCACTTTGGTGAATTTTTTCCTGTTCCAATACATTGGGTCTCTGGGGGTGAGGCCTCGCCCTTCCTTTGGGGCGGTTTTATGCGCCTTGCCTTTAGGAATGATGGTGAGTTTTGCATTTTTAGGGCTTACCAAAGATCAGTCACACGTTGCCGACAGGAGGGGGCTGCCTGTCATTGTGTTTATGGCGTTGATAACTGCTGTTTATTACTGGGGTGTGCTTGGGGACAGTAAAGAACAGGCAGGCATTAATTTGAAGGTCTCAGAAATCTGTCAAACTGGTCGTGATGCCGATGCGCAAACGCGGCAACTCTGCCGGCAGATCGTTTCAGAGCATGGTGGTTATCTTTGCAATCTTGGCGAAACGCCGATGACACGCTGTGAACGCCAGCTCAGGAAAGCCGCAGACAGGCCGCTTCAGCCCTGAGCGCGACCCATCGCGCTTTAGCGCGGGGATCAAAACAAAACAGCCATGAGCCCGCGAAGCGGCGATCCATCGCGCTTTAGCGCGGGGATCAAAACATAAAAGGTATAAGCGCCTTCCGCTCCTTCGGATAATTCGGAAATTTCTCCTTATACCAACGATGATGCTGGAAAGCGCGCGGCCCGATATTGGCGGCCGTAAAGAACGCAAAAGACGCCGCGCCGAGCGTACACGCCGCAATCGCGAAGCCGGTCCACTCAATAATTTCGCCGAGATAATTGGGGGAGGTGACAAAGCGAAACCCGCCGCCTGTGGGTATCTTATAGCCCGTCTCGCCGGGCCCGCGCAGATTGCGCAAAATATGGTCCGAGTTCAAATTCAGCCACATGCCAAAAAAGAACACCGGCACGCCAATCAGGAAGAGGAGAGAGGTCAGCCATGCCGCGCTGAGGTGCCCCGCTGCCGCCACGCCCCAGCCATTGACCGAGCCATTAAATGAGTTGAACAGCACCGCCATCGCGCCCGTCGCGACCGGCTTTTTGCCCACGCCGCGTATCCGCATCGGATAGATAAACGAGCGATAAGTGTAATGGCCAAGAAACATCGCCGCGAGGATGAGCTGAACCGGGCTCGCCGCCTCGCCGGAAAGCCCGCGCAGGAAAAACACCAGAAACATGATCGGCGAGACGGCTTCCATCAC
>CAZXTI010000275.1:0-2688 GCA_964643565.1 uncultured Hyphomonas sp.
TAAAGCTTGAAGAGACGCTGCTCAGGCTTTTGATATCTCGCACGCCTTGGGCTTCGAGCGTTTCCGGGTCAAATGCTGAGATCGCGATCGGAACATCCTGGATGCTGGCTTCGCGGCGCGTCGCGGTCACGGTGATCTCGCTGAGACGCTTTGTGCCCTCTTCATTATCATCAGCTTCTTGGGCAAAAGCAGGCATGGCTGTTGAAAGCGCTAGTGCGGCGACGCCGCCGAGCAAGATGGAATTATGGCGTTTTCTGAATCGCATTTTATTTTTCCTCCCGGTCCCCAATACGCGGTTCGCGTCTAGAGCCTGTTTATTTTATAATCGGCTCATTTAATATGAGCTCTGCAATTAGTTGACGCCAGAGTCATATTTCCTGTCAATATGCCGTTGCGGCAGCCAAATTGGAGGCTTGTTCCTATATCATGTAATTGGTGCTATTTGGCCTGCTTAAAAGTGATTTAGTGTTACGGGCAAAAAAAGGGAGTTGATTTAATGTCCAAGTGTGACCAAAAAGCTATCGTGCTTTTCTCTGGTGGGCAGGATTCAGCGGTATGCCTTTTATGGGCTTTGGCGACGTATTCGTCGGTTGAAACGATCGGGTTTGCCTATGGCCAGCGCCACAGTGTTGAACTTGAAATACGGACATCCTTTCTCTCGAAATTGCGTCAGTCTGAAAGCATAAACACGGAGCACCTTGGGGAGGATTATTTTTGTGATCTTTCTGCGCTTGGCACGATAAGTGACACAGCGCTAACGCGCGATATGGCAATTGAGGTCGAACAGTCAGGGTTGCCAAACACGTTTGTGCCCGGACGCAACCTCATGTTCTTGACAATGGCTGGCGCGATTGCCTGGCGCAGGGGTGCGGATGTCTTGGTTGGCGGCATGTGCGAAACCGATTTCTCTGGTTATCCTGATTGTCGACGCGACACGCTCGATGCGCAGGCGAGGACATTGTCTCTTGGGCTTGATCGCAATATTGAAATTGCAACACCCCTCATGTTGATCGACAAGGCGGAGACGTGGGCAATGACGCATGAGCTTGGTGGTTTGGAGCTTGTGGAGCTGATCCTTGAACATACGCATACCTGTTATCTGGGTGACCGTAGCCAGCGCCATGAATGGGGCTATGGCTGTGATGCCTGTCCGGCGTGTGACTTACGGGCGAAGGGGTGGCGCAAATGGCGTGCCCAAACTGATATTGCGGTTGCGCGATGAAAGTCTACTCGGTCAAGGAAGCTTATGTGACGCTACAAGGCGAGGGCGCACAAACGGGGCGGGCGGCGGTATTTTTGCGCTTTGCCGGATGTAATCTCTGGAACGGGCTAGAGCGCGATCGGGCGGCGGCTGTCTGTGATTTCTGCGACACGGACTTTGTCGGAACGGATGGTCCGGGCGGCGGAAAGTTTGAAACACCTGCCGCGCTTGCCGCGCATGTAAAAGCCTTGTGGCAAGATGGCCGGGCGGGCGGTGCACCTTATATTATCTGCACGGGCGGCGAGCCGCTTTTGCAACTCGACACGCCTGCGATTGAAGCCTTGCATGCGGTAGGCTTTGAGGTCGGTGTCGAAACCAATGGCACGATCGCAGCCCCCGCCGGACTGGACTGGATTTGCGTCAGCCCGAAGGCCAATGCGCTGCTAAAGCAAACCACAGGCGATGAGCTGAAGCTCGTTTATCCCCAGGAACTTGCCCAGCCAGAACGCTTTGTAGGGCTGGACTTTACCCACTTTTTCCTGCAACCGATGGATTCAGAGAACCAAACGGCCAATATTGCGGCCACAACAGAGTATTGTTTGAAGAATCCCCAATGGCGTCTGAGCTTACAAACCCACAAACTGATCGGCATTCCATAGGCGCGGCGACAAGCCCGGAAGGCCATGTGTTTGAAGTGTCCAAAGCGGTCACGTTCGAAGCGGCTCACCGGCTGCCGGGGCGCGGCAAGGACGACACTTATGGCCGCGTGCATGGCCACTCTTTCCGGCTCGATGCGACGATTTCTGGGCGGGTCCAACCGGGCAAGCTTTGGGTGGAAGATATTGCGGTCCTGACGGATGCCTTGTCTGAAATTGCGGGCCTCCTCGACCATAAATTGCTGAATGAAGTCGACGGGCTCGACGTGCCAACGCTGGAAAATATCGCTGTCTGGGTCGCCGCGCGTTTGGCTGGACAGGTCAATGGCCTCTCACAAGTCACGATCAGCCGCCCCAGCCTGAATGAAACCTGCACGCTGAAGCTTTCTTAATTGTTCCCTTCGCGCGTAGCGCGCAATGGAACGTGGCTTCGCCAGCTCATGGCTGTTCCCTGAGCCATCAGCCCGCGAAGCGGCGTCCCATTGCGCCGCAGGCGCAGGGGACAAAATATAAAGCTCGGACGGCGTAATGATCACACCGAATGTAATGCCTGACTTTCGTCGAGGCTGTTAGGCGCGTTCACCACGCCGTCCCAGGTCTTTGTACTGATGGATCGTAACCACACCAGCCTCGGCATGCTAGGCTCTTATGCACCCACTCGTGCAGCGGCGAGGAGTTTCCACTCTCATGGACTTGCCCACCGTTACCGCCGGAACCGCTGTCAGGAGATGTGCGTAAACGTTACCCGCACGCCTCCATTCAGAAACCCGTCTTCCCTCAAATGTCAGGTCGGTCCGGACACCGCTTTATCTTGAGAGAAGAGCGAGCAAT
>CAZXTI010000276.1:0-2667 GCA_964643565.1 uncultured Hyphomonas sp.
GCGGTATCTTGCTCAACTCTGAACCAACAGAGTGTGATTTACTTCGAGTGGGATAAGTCGAACTTGACGAGTGCGGCATCTGCGGTCCTAGACGAGACGATTTCAAATATCCGTCGTCGTTCAGACTGTTCAATTGGATCCGTCTCAATTGTTGGACACACCGACTCTTCAGGTGGCAACGCATACAACCAGCGTCTGGCAAACCGCCGCTCAGCTGTTGTACGTGACGCACTTGTGAGCCGTGGTATTTCAGCAAGCGCGATCCGCACGGATGGCAAGGGTGAGACTGAACTGGCGAAAGCAACACGCGATGGTATTCGCGAGCCGCTTAACCGCCGTGCTGAGGTCACATTCATCGTTCGCTAAATTAGCGATCGAAACTCCATTTAGAAAAGCCCGGTCTCAGGACCGGGCTTTTTGTTTTGAGAAGTAGTCTTGCCGAGGGCCATAAGGACAGAATACAAAGGCGAATGATGAATCTTTCAGAACTAAGTGCAGAAGACAAAGCCGCCATCGAACAGTTGAACGCCATGCAAGGCGAGATGGTCGATCAGACGGTAGAATGGTCTAAGATCAATACCGGCAGCACGAATGCAAAAGGGTTAAAAGCATTTGCACCGCAACTTGCCGATGCCTTTAGCGGTCTTGATGCAGAAGTCGAATTGCAAACGGCTGAACCGATCCAACATGTGAGTTCAGCAGGTGAGGTCGAGGAAATGGACACCGGGCCAATCCTCCGCGTGAAATCCCGCCCGGACGCGCCCATACAGATCGTGCTTAGCGGCCATTATGATACGGTGTTTCCACCCGAAGCCGGTTTCAACACAGTTACAGATCTTGGCGACGGGAAACTCAACGGACCGGGCTTGGCCGATATGAAAGGCGGACTTCGCCTTATGCTTGCCGCGCTGAAGACATTTGAAAGCGGGCCTTTTAAAGACCGTCTCGGCTATCAGATTGTCGTAACCCCCGACGAAGAAATCGGAAACTTCGCAAGCGCAGGCGCGCTGACAGAAGCGGCCACATCTGGCGCGCTGATTGGAATGACTTATGAGCCATGCATGGAGAACGGGGCGATGTCAGGCGGGCGCAAAGGCTCTGCCGTATATGATGTCGTTTTACGTGGCCGCGCGGCGCATGCCGGGCGTTCACACGCCGATGGCAGAAGCGCAATTGCAGCGGCGGCTGAGTTTGTCATGGGCTTGGAAGGGCTCAACAACCAATATGAAGGTGTAACGATAAACACTGGCAAGATTGATGGCGGCAACGCGGTCAATATCGTTCCAGATTTAGCCATTGTTAGATTTGGCGCACGCGCGCCCGATGCTGAAGCTGCCGCTTGGACACATTCACAAATACAGGCGCTGATGGAAAAGGTCGCCAAGCGCGACGGTATTCATGCGCATATACATGGCGGCTTCTATCGCCCACCAAAACCACGTAATGCCGCCCAGCAAGCGCTTTTCACCGCCGTCTCTGAAACCGGACAAGCCATCGGCCTGGACCTCGAATTCATCGATACCGGAGGCGTTTGCGAGGGCAATAATATATTTGCCGCAGGTGTTCCCAATGTCGATACATTAGGCGTACTTGGTGGCCGGATCCATTCATCAGAAGAATTTGTCGATACGGCAAGTTTTGCGACACGCGGCGCATTATCAGCCCTATTGCTCAACAGGCTGGTTGATGGGCGTATCGATGCGAAGGCGATAAAGGCGTTGATGCCATGAGCACATACGTCATGCGCCCGGCACGTCTTGACGATTATGAAGCCTTGATGGAGCTTGCGCGCCGCTCTGGCGCCGGTTTTACGAGTCTACCTGTCGACGCTGACATACTTCAAGACAAGCTAGATAAGTCAACCAAAGCGTTTTCAGGCCAACTTGAGCAACCGCATCATGGCAAATATCTATTGATAATGGAGCATGTCGAAAGCGGCGAAGTGGCGGGCTGCTCGGCCGTCAAAGCTGGCACAGGCATTAGCGGGCCGTTTTTCAACTATCGAATCATCACGCTGGCGCAGGCGAGCACGGCGACAGAGACGCGCTATGATATGGACGCGCTGGTACTGACCAATGAATATGTCGGCTTTACCGAGGTTGGCACACTCTTTCTGAAGAAGGAACATCGTGGCGGCGGAGCGGGCCGCCTTGCAGCGCAATCGCGCTATTTGCTAATGGCCTGCGCGCCTGAATTATTCAGCGACCGCGTGCTTGCGGAACTACGCGGCGTTATCGATGCTGAAGGGAATACACCGTTTTGGGATGCGCTTGGCCAGCACTTCTTTCGTATGAGTTTTCAAGAAGCAGATTATCTTAGCGCCACGACTGATAATCGCTTCATTCTCGATTTAATGCCGAAATACCCAATCTATATCGACCTTCTCCCCAATGAGGCCCGCGAAGTCATCGGGCGATGTCATAATGAAGGAATAGGGGCTTTCAAATTGCTTGAATGGGAAGGCTTCCGGTTTCAGCGCACAGTCGATATTTTTGATGGTGGTCCGCTAATGGAGGCCCGCCGCGATTATATCCGCACATTTCGCGAGAGCACCCACGTTACGGTCGATGTTGGCGATGCAAGCGGCGCAACGGGATTGGTCACAAATGATCGCCTCGCAGATTTTCGCTCGATGTTGATTGAGGGTGAGTTTACAGAAGACAACAA
>CAZXTI010000277.1:0-2664 GCA_964643565.1 uncultured Hyphomonas sp.
ATATGATCTGGATGTGTCGAGGCTTGCAGGCGCTCCCAAAGGCTTGCTTCGCCGCGCTCATAGGCAAGCTCAAACAAGTGCACATTGTCGTCGAGCAGACCGCCAAACGGTCCGCGTAAAATCTCCGCCAGCGTCAGAGCATCTGAGGGGAGCAGAACAAACCGGATGAGGTTCAGGCAATCTTGCACGCCAATATGGTCTGCAAGGATCAAACGGTCGGCCCCGGCGACCGGAATGGATTTGGCTTTCAGCGCATTGATAATGGCGTCAAACAGGCCGCCAGTTCGCTTGCTGACGAGGATCAATATATCGCCTGCCCGCGCAGCACGCATTTGCCATGTCCTGTCAGCACCTTCTTCCCAGATCATGTCGCCGCGTTGAATTATCTGCTCGACCGTTTCTGCTGCTTTCAGCGCGACGATATTTTTCGGGCTCGCCGCCGTTTCGGTGTCTCGCGGCGCATCGTGCGGGATGGCCGTTTCCTCTTCATTCGGCAATTCGATGGGCCACAATTCAACACAGCCCGGCTGGTTGGCGCGCCGCGCCGTGTGGCTGGTTAGGTTTGCATCTGCGATCGGCGCGGCAATATAGGGGTGACCCTCAATCTCGCCGCATTCCGAAATCGTGTCGACAAATGTTAGGATTTCCGGTGATGAGCGAAAAGACATCTGCATTTCTGGCAAAATGGCTGCGCCGTAAGCAGCATTTGCTTCGCGCTCAAAGGCTTGCCGTTTGGTCAGGAATTCTTGCGGATCTGCGCCCTGAAAGGAGTAAATGGACTGTTTTTCGTCCCCAACCACGAAAAGCGTGCGGGGGTCTTGTGGTTTTTCTATGCCCTGTCCGGCGGTAAATTCGCGCGTTAAGGAACCAATGAGATCCCATTGCGCCGGGCTTGTATCTTGGGCTTCATCAAGCAAAACATGGCTCAGCCCGCCGTCTAGCTTGTAAAGCACCCAATCGGTTGCGGCCTGCGTTGAGAGGAGCTTTTGCGTCATCACGATCAGATCGTCGAAATCGACAGCCGCGCGGCGGCGCTTGCCGGCTCTGTAAAGGCTGAGGATCGGGGCGGTGAACAGAATAAGCGCGCGCGTTCGGGCAAAAAGCTGAGCGGACCTAATATCGGCTTCGAGCTGTTTGATGCGGACAACTTCGCTGCCGTCTGGCCCATCCTTCGTGCGAAAGAGGGCTGCGACCCTCTCATCGCCAAGCGGTTTCTTGGTGACAATGGAAGCCCGAAATGTATCGACCTTGGTAAAGAACATGGGCCGGTAGAGGGCCCATTTCTCTTCTGGCGTTCCGGCCTTGAAGACGGCACGTAATATTTCCGCATTCGTCGCCGACCCCTTCGCCGTATCCGCTTCCAGAACAGTAACGGCTTCGCCAAGCTCGCGAACCGGCAGTGCGGCCATGGCCTCTGCGATCAACTCGTCTTCGCTCGCATCAGGTGGATTTATTGCGTTGCGAAGTGCGTCATCCATCTGGGCCGGATCATGATCGTTCTGGTCGGCAAAAGCGAGCAGGGCGGTTGCGTTTGCGCGGGCTGTGTTGAGGCTCGCCATCGCGCCAAACCCGCCGCCAAATGTCGCCACGTTATCTAACAGGTCGCGGTTCTGTCGATCTGCGTCAAGCGTGCCCGTTTCAACCGATGTGTCCCAGATCAACGCGGCTTCGTCTTCATCAATCTGCGCAAAGCCCGGCGCCAATCCTGCCTCCAAGGGAAAGCGTTTCAGAACGCGCGTACAAAAGGCGTGAATGGTTTCAATCCGCAAGCCGCCCGGTGTTTCCAATGCGCGCGCAAAGAGGGCGCGGGCATTTCGGATTTCCTCATCCGAATACGGATTACCTTTGCGGTCCTCCAGCACGCTCAGTTCTTGGCTGAGCGTCTTCTCATCCATCACCGACCAACTGCCAAGGCGTGCGAACAGGCGTTGCAACATCTCATTGGCGGCCGCCTTAGTATAGGTGATGCAGAGAATGGAATCTGGCGCGGCACCCTTTAACAGTAATCTGGCAACACGGTCGATTAGAACTTTGGTTTTGCCTGAGCCCGCATTGGCCGAGACCCATGCCGGGTGCGCAGGGTTGGAAGCGCGGCCCTGTTCGCGGATCGCGGTATCAAACGCCTCGCTTGGCGGGCAGGAAATCGGATCAGGTCGCTTTGGCATTATGTCTCCTCCGAGAGGATGTCATTGGCCCATTCATCCCGGCGAGCGAGGCGGTCAAAATCACCTGCATATTTCGACTTTAAGAGCACGCGCGGCACAGACAGGAATTCTGCCTCGGGCGCACGATAGGCGGCGATGAGTTTAATCAGAATTTCGCGCGCTTCATCTGTCAGCGCATGGGCATCATCACGGTCAAGCGTGATTGGTTTTGCGTTAAAGTCAGTGCGCACTTCTACATAGCCAAATTCGCTCACGGGCGCCGCGCTGATCGGCGCGCCATCCGGCGTCTCTAATGTTCCCTCGCGGGCGATCAATGCAAGCAAAGGGAGCTGTTGCTCAAAGCCGCTCTCGATTTGCTTGCGTGGTTTGCCTTTGCCCGTTTTGAAATCAATGATCGCATATGTGCCGTCACTTAATTTCTCGATCCTGTCGGCTTGTCCGGTCAGCTTGAATGTCTCGCCTGCAATATCAAATTCGATTGCGCCTTTCGCTTCGGCCC
>CAZXTI010000278.1:0-2658 GCA_964643565.1 uncultured Hyphomonas sp.
CGCGCTCTGTCTCGGTCTCGACATCGGCTAGCCTGCGATAAAGCGACAGCCGCACCGTCAAATCTTTTACATATGTCTCTGGGATCAGAACCGAAACGCCGAGATTGATCTGCGGGGACCATTCATCGATGACCTCCTCACCCTCTCCAGCTTTTAGCGCTGCAACGGCATCTTCCAGCATTTGCTGATACAGCTCGACGCCAACCTCGCGCACATGGCCTGATTGCTGGTCTCCCAATAGATTCCCGCCGCCGCGCATATCCAAATCGTGACTGGCCAATTGAAACCCAGCGCCCAAACTGTCCAGAGACTGTAGCACTTTCAGCCGCTTTTCTGCTGCCGGCGTCATCAGCCTATCGCGCGGGGTCGTAAAATAGGCATATGCCCGCAGCTTTGAGCGCCCGACACGGCCCCGCAGTTGATAGAGCTGCGCCAATCCGAACATATCTGCGCGGTGAATAACCAATGTATTTGCGCGTGGAATATCAAGCCCGGACTCTACGATCGTTGTCGAAAGCAGGACATCATAAACGCCGTCATAAAACGCCGTCATAATATTCTCCAACTCGGTCGCGCCCATCTGGCCGTGGCCGACCACAAAAGACACTTCCGGCACATTCTCGCGCATGAATGTTTCCAGCTTGTCGATGTCACGAATACGCGGCGCAACGAAGAGGGCCTGACCACCGCGATATTTCTCGCGCAGCAATGCTTCGCGCAGGGTTACCGTGTCGAATTCAGTCACATATGTGCGCACCGACAAGCGATCCACCGGCGGCGTTGCAATAATGGAAAGGTCGCGGATCCCCGTCAGCGCCATCTGTAATGTCCGCGGGATCGGTGTGGCCGACAGCGTCAATACATGCACGTCAGCTTTCAGTTCTTTCAGGCGTTCTTTGTGCTTAACCCCAAAGCGCTGCTCCTCATCTACAACCAAAAGCCCAAGGCGCTTCATCTCAATCGATTTGGAAAGCAAAGCATGCGTGCCGACGATGACATCAACCGTTCCATCCGACAGCCCTTGTTTTGTCGCGCTGGCTTCCTTGCCCGTTACAAGCCGCGAAAGGTGTCGCACCTTCAGCGGCCATCCGGCAAATCGGTCTGTAAATGTCTGATAATGCTGGCGCGCTAACAAAGTCGTTGGCGCAATGATAGCCACCTGATGGCCCGACATTGCAGCCATGAAAGCGGCGCGCAGGGCCACTTCCGTTTTGCCAAAGCCAACGTCGCCGCAAACGAGACGGTCCATAGGTCGACCTGATGTCAAATCCTCCAGCACATCGCTTATCGCGTGCAACTGGTCATCGGTTTCCTCATATGGAAAGCGGGCTGCAAATTCTTCGTAAAGGCCATTGCCAGCGCTGAGCGGCTCAGCTTTGCGTAAAGCGCGTTTTGCGGCGACCTCCATCAACTCGGCGGCCATCTCAAGAATACGTTTCTTCGCTTTGGCTTTACGCGTTTGCCAGCCAACTCCGCCGAGGCGGTCCATCTGACTATCAGCCCCATCAGAGCCAAACCGGCTAATCAGGTCGATATTTTCAACCGGCAGATAAATCTTGTCTCCGCCAGCATATTCAAGCTCGAGGCAATCATGCGGGGCACCGGTCACAGTCAGCGTTTTCAGCCCGGCATAGCGGCCAATACCGTGCTCAACATGCACAACGAGGTCGCCGACCGTAAGCGCCGACGCCTCGGCGATAAAGTTCGCGCTCTTACGCTTGCGGCGCGGGTTTGCAAGCTTGTCCCCGAGAATGTCCTGCTCAGCGATCACGACCAGTTCTTCGGTCTCGAACCCGGCCTCTATGGGAAGCTCTGCAACCGATAGACCCGCAGCAAAGGCAGCTTCTGCCGAGTAGGCACGCGTTAAGTTTTTCAAGCCATGGTCACCAAGGACAGTGATAAGTCGTTCAGCTGATCCTTCAGTCCATGCTGCAAAAACAACTGTTTTACCGTCTGCGCGCTTTGATTTCGCGTGTTCGACCGTCACTTCAAAGATATTGATGTCAGGGCGTATTCGCTCTGGCGCAAAGCTTCGCCCCGTCACGCCGCCAAGGTCACCGCCATCATCGCCCCCACTTGTAAATCGCGCGATTGCGCTAGAGGCAAGCGCGGCGTCTAATTCCTCAGGCTTCAAATAAAGAGCGCCGAGTGCCAGCACTTTCGCAGTTCTGCTCTCTCCGGCGGCTTCATTGCGCGCTTCAAAGTAATCTTTTGCCTGATTTAGTCTCTCTGCAGCAGCTTCGGCAGCCAAAGCGCCAAACCCGAAAAGTGCATCACCTCCAGCATAATCGAAAAGCGTATCGAGCCGCTGGTGAAATAAGGGCAACCACATCTCCAGCCCCTGACGACGGATCCGCGCTCTGGCGGCTTCATACATCGGGTCGCCATCCGGCGCGCCGAACGCATCAAGATACCGCGTTCTAAAGTCGGACATGACAGCATCGGAAAAGAGAATTTCACTCACCGGCGCAAATGCGATGTTCTGCAACTTGCCGGTCGAAATTTGCGTTTCAGGGTCAAAGCTACGCAGGCCATCCAGCGTATCGCCAAAAAAATCGAGCCGAACCGGTTCTTTCGCCGTCGGCGGAAACAAATCGATCAGGCCGCCGCGAATGGCAAACTCGCCGCGTTCGCGAACAGTGCCAGCCCGAACATATC
>CAZXTI010000279.1:0-2656 GCA_964643565.1 uncultured Hyphomonas sp.
AGAGTGAACACATCCCCTTCAATCCGATAATTGGGTTCAATACTGTAACCTTCTCAAGAAATTTCCTGAGAGACAATGATGTAGATGAAGTTTTCACGCAAAGCTTTTCTGGTAGGGAAGTTTATGAGGTTCTCGTTCATATCAATAGTTTTGATCATGTCGGGTTTGAATTCCTGCAATCAGAAAACCCTGGCATAGGCTGGGAGATTCTATCCACCAGTGATGATGGGCAGAACATTGCGAGTGCGCCCGATCTCTTCTTGGTTGATACGCTAGAAGGTGATGTAGATAATACTCCCGCGCATGAAAGACTTGGCGGCGATGCAAGCCGGTCTGCGGATGGTACGATCCGCCTTTACACGCTGACAGGCCAGCCGATCGATCAGCTCACATGGCACATCCGCGAAGACCCTGTAAATATCGGGCGTAATGATGGAACACAGATCACATTCGAGGCCTGTATTCCATCCGACTTCTCCGATGCACCGACGACGGGCACAAGCTTCGGGGAGGCCTCGCATGGTTTCAATCAAGACATCCGCCTTGGTGCTGAGGTCAGCTTGGATCCAGCTGCCTTTGATAGCGCAGATGCAAGCGGCGACGCTTTTGATGACGGGATTACTCTGCCGACACTTACACGAGGCCAAACCGCAGCGGTTTCAGCGAACGTCACCGGCCTAGGTGGCTTCCTGCAAGGCTGGGTCGACTTTAATGGCGACGGTGATTTTGATGACGCAGGCGAGCAGATCGCGACTGATCTTCAAGACGATGGCGCAGGCGACGACGCGGCTGCAAATGATGGCACGATTACGCTTGATGTTGCCGTTCCATCAGATGCAACGCTCACCCAAACCTTCGCGTGCTTCCGTTGGTCCACTACAAGCGGCCTCGGTGTAAGCGGTTCCGCCCCAGACGGCGAAGTCGAAGACTATGCCGTGACGATTGAACCGGGCACAATCCCGATCAGCGGCACGGTCTTCCGCGACAATGGCACAGGCGCTGGCGCAACTCCGCATGACGGCCTCATTCAAGGCGATGAGCCGGGCGAGGGCGCAGTAACAGTTGAAGCCATAGATGCTCTGATCGGCACTGTGATTGACATCGTCCAAACGAACGCAGATGGAACCTATACGCTAGAGCTTCCCATCACGCAGGACGGACGCGAAACCATCATCCGCATTGCGCCGCCGACAGCCACATTCCTGATCGCAAATGTCTCCGGCTTCCCTGTGACGGAGGTTGATCCGGCAGGCGGCGTCTTCACGCTGACCCCCGCTGCGGGCATCGCGCGCGCAGGCCTCGATTTCGGCCTCGCCGGAGAGCCGCGCCTCACCGAAGACCAGATCCGAACCGTGGCCGCCGGTAGTGCCGTCACGCTCCCACACACCTTCACAGCCAGCTCACCCGTTGATGTCACCTTCACACTCGAAGACGTCACACAATCGGTAGAGGGAAGTTTCACCGCCGTCTTGTTTGAAGACACCGATTGCGACCAGGCAATAGGCGCCGCAGACACGATCCTAACCGGCCAGCGCACCCTCGCAGCCGATGAAGCCGTCTGCCTGATCGTCCGGGTCAGCGCGGCGGCAGGCGCACCCTCCCAGGCCGATATTCGCTACACGCTGCGCGCTGAGGGTACTTATGCAAACAGCACGGTTGCGTTCACCCGCGACAATGCCGACAGGGTTAGCATTGCCGATGATAGCGGGCTGACGCTGACAAAATCAGTTTGCAATGCGACAACGGACACGTGCGACTTGGCGACCGGAGCCGGCTTCTCACCGGCCAATACAGGCGCGCCGGGCGATCGGCTCATCTACCGCATCGGCTTTGAAGCCGCCAGCACGGAGCCCGTCACCGATCTTGTCATCTTCGACAGGACGCCTGCTTTCTCCGCACTTTCTGCGACGCTCCCAAGCATCGACCCGCAAGCACCGGCTCTCTCATGCGCGCTAACCGTGCCAGCAACACCGGCGACCGGTTATGAAGGCCCGCTCGAATGGCGCTGCACAGGCGACCTCCCGCCCGGAAGTTCAGGCATCGCCAGCTTCGAGATCATCATCGCGCAATAGGGGCGCACCACGCGCAACGACCTGACCTATAAGCAGGAGCAATGTCATCCCGGAATTTGCGCCAGCAAATATCCGGGACCCAGCCCTGCAAAGAACCACCCCCACAACCCGCCAATACCCGCGCAGGCGGGTATCCAGATTTAGGCTTCCGGTCTTTGTGGTTCTGGACACCCGCCTGCGCTTGTGTCTGCGGAAACCATAAATTTATCCACCCCCAAACCCCGTGCGCCTATAGTCCATCCATCTCCGCATGAGCAAAGCGGCAATCGGACCGACCGGTTGTTCGTGTGGGGACGGGTTTCTGGTTTGGGATGTGTGGGTAACGACCACGCAAAACAGGCCAGCGGCGCCGGCGTGACCTGCGCATAAGGAGGGGTGTCTCTCATACGTGTCAGGCTTGGGAATTGGGCCCTGTAAGTAGCAGCCCCGCCGCATAAAGACCCGGGGCGGTGCGTGATCCGCATCTAAAAAGCTTGCTGTGAGGCAAGCAGTTCATTCGGTGTGTGTCACGCATCGTCCGAGCTTTATGTTTGTTCCCCGTGCGCTTTGCGCACGATGGAACGTGGCTTCGCCAGCTCATGGCT
>CAZXTI010000280.1:0-2635 GCA_964643565.1 uncultured Hyphomonas sp.
CGCGAAGTCTTAACGTGTTTTTCGTTTTCGTTAACCTTAACTCGATAGAAAATTTAGGTAAAATTGATCTTGCCAACGTGAAGTGTAGGTAAGAGTGTACTGTAAAATTGTTCCCGAATCGCCATTACTGGTGTCAGGACATCATGAAAGACTTGGTATGGAACGTCTTGAACTCGGCAAACAAGATCCAGAAACGCTGACAATGGAACAGGTTTCCTCCACCGGTGAGGACGCACCAGCATTGCCTGCCCGGGGCAAATCAAGCGCCGATATTATGCAGTTGAGTTTCTGGGGCTTGCTTCTGGTGGCGGTCGCAACGGCTTGTATCGCTCTTGTATCTTCGCCTGAAGTGGGTGGCAGCACGTGGCTGATGACCATGATTTCCATGGCAACGTTCGGCGTTGTCGCTATACTTTGGCTATGGCGCGGCGCTGGCCGTCATCTTGGACTATTTCCAGAGCGAGGCCTCGCTGAGGCTGCAGTTACGGTCAATCCACCTAAGTTTACATGGATCAATGCGCTGGATGAAGCTGTTCTGGTAACCGATTCTGGCGGCGCTGCTGTGGCATCCAATCAGGCTTATCGTGATTTAGCTGCGATGACCGTATCAGGACTTGGCGACACAACGCGGCCACCGACCGTGGATCGGCTGTTTGGGGCAAACCCTGGGCTCGCTAGTCCGGTGTTCCGGCTTGCGAAGGCAGCTAAGGGAAAAGATAATCGTCGCGAAATTCTGCCTGCGATTACGATTGGCGCTGAAGGGGTCCCTGTCCAGTTTGAAATTACAGTCTCGCAATTGCCGCGTGACCGGGCACTATGGCGTCTGCGCCGGATCGCTGGAAATGAAGAAGCGACAGGCGCTGCCGATATGAAAGCGCTCTATGTTGAAGATGCGCCTATGGGCTTTTTTGCTTCTCGCGCCGATGGAACGATCACCTATGCCAATAGCTGGCTGCGTGAAACAATCGGGTTGCCAGAAAATGCGAGCAATGTGCGCATTGATGACATTATGCGGCCTGAGTTCGTCAAATTGCTTCGTAAGGAAAGAAAGTCAGGTGCGCCCGGACGTGCTGACATTCGTATTCGCGCGCGCGATGGCTTGGAGATTCCGGTTCAGACCCTAACGACTTGGTCTGGACGCGGCGCTGATGCTACTGGACGCACGATTGTTATGTCCACCTCTGCCCAATCATTTATGGGCGATGAAAGCCGGTTGAGCGCAGTGTCTGCCAGTCGACCGCCGCGCCCTGATAGTGATCCAATGTTTGATGATGCGCCTTTTGGGGCCATCCGTCTGGAGGGTGGTTCGCTCGAAGGTGCCCAGATCATGGATGCGAACCGCGCCTTGATGGAGCTTACAGAGGGCCGCGCGACACCGGGACAGCGCTTTTCAGACCTGTTTGAAGCCCCCAAGGGCCAAGATGCGCTCGAAGAGCAATTGCTTGATGCGATCAATAAACCTGTTGAACTGAAACTGGCCGGTGATGAACCCAAGACTGTGAACGTGTTTGTGACACTTGATGGACAAACCGGACGCCCTTCTGTTGCGTATGTCATCGATGTCACCGAGCAAAAACAGCTGGAGCTGCGCCTTGCGCAAGGCGAGAAAATGCAAGCGATCGGTCAACTCGCTGGCGGCATTGCCCATGACTTCAACAATGTGCTGACGGGTATTATTCTCAACACTGAAAAACTGACCATGCGCCACCCTGTGGGCGACCCTAGCTTTGTCGAACTCAAGGTCATTACAGACTTTTCCTTCCGCGCTGCGGAGCTGGTAAAAATGCTATTGGCCTATGCGCGTCGCCAAACCTTCAAGCGCGAAGTGCTCAACATTACCGATACGCTTTCTGAGTTCTACATCCTGCTTCGCCAGCTTGTTGATGAACGTATCGAACTGGACATCAAGCATGGCCGCGACCTGCCACATGTTAGCGCGGATAAGAACCAATTAGAGACTGCGATTATCAATCTTGCCACCAATGCCAGAGATGCAATGTTGTCGAATGGGCGCGGTGGGAACCTGACGATCCGAACAAGCCGGGCAGACGCATCCGATGCGCACAAAGCAGGCTTCCCATTCGTTGAAGATGGTGAATACCTGCTGATTGAAGTTGAAGATACAGGGCATGGTATTTCCAAAGAAAATCTGGAACAGATTTTCACGCCTTTCTTCACAACCAAAGCGCAGGGACTTGGGACAGGGCTCGGACTGGCGACCGTTTACGGCATCATCAAGCAATCTGGCGGTTATATCTGCCCGATAAGCGAAATTGACAAAGGCACGAACTTCCAGATTTATCTGCCTGCTCTCAGCGCTGAAGACATACCGAGCGAAGCTGAGGAAGCTGCCGAACGTCTGAAGAAGAAGGGCGCAGATAAGCCGGTTGATATGGCCGGACGTGGACGCATCCTGCTTGTTGAAGACGAGGAGGGCGTGCGCGGTATCACAGCGTCGCTTCTCTCATCGCGCGGCTATGAAGTCAGCGAAGCCGAAGACGGTGAGCAAGCATTGAAGATTATTCAGGAGAGAGAGGGCGGTTTCGACCTCATCATATCCGATGTTGTCATGCCGGGCATGGATGGACCAACGCTTATACGTGAAGCCAAGGAGTGGATCGGGTCTGCACGCGTG
>CAZXTI010000281.1:0-2616 GCA_964643565.1 uncultured Hyphomonas sp.
CAGATGGCTAATATTCACACTTCCTCCGAATGGAATGAGGTTGAATGATGTCCGCCCAGGCGCGCCTAAATCAAAGAGCCTGTCGACAAAATCGCTTGCAGCTATTTTCATATTGGTAAGCTGGGCCCCCTCCATGGATGAAGAAATATCCAAAACCAGCGAAATTTCCGCGTATTTGGTCGACTGGGTCGCGCTGGCCGATGTCTGTATTCTGAGCTTGTTAATTCCGATTACCCCCAGAAGTGACGTGCCGATGGTTCCGCTCGCATTTGCGGAAATCGTACGAGAAAACGCCTCCTGGGTTTCAGAGACATTGATGATAAGTTCATCTGAACCTATATGGGCACCCTTGAGATTTGCCGCGACGACATCCGGAATAATGGTTTTAGGATTGGTATTCCCTAAGAGGTTAGCGGCATGTAATACGGCGCTATCAAGAGCGTGTTGCAAATCCTGTTCAGCTTGCCATTGGCGGCTAAGGTCTATCGAGGCGCCTACGAATGCCATTATGGGGAGCAGGGTGATGGCGAAAATCATGATGACGTTTCCGGACGTGTCTTTCCAGAACGACCGTGGCGAAGGTCGGTTACTTGAGCTCATAATCGTCAATCCCTATCTTTAGACTAGCTATAGATACTGGGGTTTAGCTAAAATAAATTTAAAATGATCAAATAAAATTTGATGTATATTGGGTGAATACTCGTGAGTATTTTAGGCGGGATAGAAACCTATAGAAATTCTCTAGAAATGCGCTCTGTTGATCGTGTCGTCTCGCATAGCAAGCTTAGCACTTTTGCTGGAACGCAACGCTTTGCTGACAACAGAAACGGCGATGACAGGTTTATCCCATCATCGCCGCAAATTTGTTTAATTATGACAGCGCCTTAGCCCTGTTCGTTCAAGTTCCAATTATAGTCGAACTTGTTGATCTTTGTAGCCGCATCAAGCGCCGTTTTCAAATCGCCCTTGGCGTATTTTCGGGCATGCGCAAGGACGCCTGCATCCGTGTCCCCAAAATCAACCTTGTACCAATTAAAGATGCTGGACGCTGTGATTTTACCATTCTCGGCGCGGAAACCGCGTGGGTGGTTGATATAGTCGCTGGCAGCCTGTTCCATATCAGCTTCCAGATTTGCAGCCGTCCACGGCGTCGCTTTCAGGTTGGGGCAGCCAAAAGAGGCGCAATTGACCGCATAGTGAATGCGTGGCTCGTCCCAGTTGGCGCGGAGCGTGCCGTGCTCAATATCGTTCAGGCTCATTTCACCGAACCCAGTGACGGTCATGTTTTTCTTGTCCCATGGCCCGCGATTGACCAAGCTGCCAATCGAGCGGATGGACTCGACCGGGTAATTCTCCAGGATCACTTCGATGGTCTTGGCATTGTAGAGATTATACCAGAACGCCATCTGCTCGTCGCGGCTGAGGCCGTCAACGCCGGTCGTTTCAAGATAGGCAACATAGGCGCGCAGCTTGGCTTGGTCGGCTGAGGTCACTTTGCCGTAAGCGAAGAAGTTGATGCCGTCGACATTTTCAATATAGGCGCTGAGAATGTCCGCATAGGCGGCGGTTGCATCTTCAGAGCTGTTTATGCCTGCAGCTGCTGCGGCAACTTCGGCAGGTGCAGCGGTTTGCTGGGCTTCAGTGCCGCCGCCACAGGCAGCGAGCAAAGCCAGTATGGAGATGGCGGGTAGGGCGATAAGCTTACGCATCTTGATGGTCCTTTCGCGCAGAGCGCTATTCATAAGTCATGCCCCGCGTCATACAGGATAGCTGCGGGACATCCTTATCAAAATGATTTCACGTCTTTGCGAGGGATTTACGAGAAACCGTGCAGGCTGGCAAATTCGTCTAGCTTTGCGCGTTCGGCGCGCAGCGTGTTTACTTTTGCGTCCCTATCTGGATAGCCAACGGCCATGCCGCACCAGACCATTTCTGTTTCGCCGAGCTTTAAATGCGTTTTCAGCGATGGGCGCAGCATGCCCCAACATTCCTGCATACACGTGCCCCAGCCGCGTTCCTCGGCGAGCAGTGCGAGGGTTTGCAGATACATGCCGGAATGGGCCCATTGGCCGTGGCCCATGCGTTCATCAAGCACAATGAACAGCGCAAGCGGGGCATCAAAGAAGCGGAAATTGCCAGCAAACCATTGCAGCCGCGCTGCGCGGTCATCTTTCGCGATGCCCAGCGTTTCGAACATCTGCCTGCCAATTGTCTGGCGGCGTTCCTCATAGGGGTTCCATAGGCCTTCTGGATAGATCGGGCGGTCGGTTGGTTCGCCCTTCGGGTTTCCCATTAATGCGCCCATCGCCATTTGCGAGATTTCCGCTTTGGCCTCGCCAGCCAGAGCGATGACCCGCCAAGGCTGCAAATTCCCGCCAGAGGGCGCGCGCTGGGCGGCTGTCAGCCAGTCTTTCACCTCAGCTTCGCTAATCGGTTTGTCGAGAAAGGCGCGCGTCGAAATGCGCTGATTTACGGCGGTTGTGACGTCCATTTGGAAGCTCCGTTTTGATTTTCTGAGCGCAATCTAGCGGGGCGTCCCCACGGAAGGGAAGAGGCTTATTATCAGTTCGAAAGCAAGTGTAACACGATGAGTACAGCGCACATGCTGACGCTGCT
>CAZXTI010000282.1:0-2612 GCA_964643565.1 uncultured Hyphomonas sp.
CACCTTACACAATTGCGTTCTGGGTTGATGGCATTCCATATGGTATTGAACTCACATCCACATCGGGGACGCTAGTTAATAATCAACCGGCCAATTTTGATTGGGGGTTCGAAACTGATATCTTGACGCTCAAGGCGATATCAGAAGGCAAGCTTAACGCGCTTACCGCTATGGGGCAAGCCAGAGCGTCTGATCCGATACCGCTACAACCTAAATTACCCGACAGTTTCGACGCCAACGAACTTCGGAGTTACCATATCCCGCTATTGCAGAGTTTCTGGAGCAGGGATTGGCCTGAGACGATTCCGTTCGGCGATGGTGTCACCCGTGAAGTTCATGGCGCAAACACAACTGTACTCATCTATGATGAAGGTCTTCGAACAGCATGGTATCAGCTAAAACCCGGCATGCACATCAACGCAGACCCACTTGATCAAATCAACGATTTTGACACCGCCATCATCGTCACGCGCGGGCAGTTCACCGGAAACATAGGCGGCGTCGAAAGGCTATTCCGTGAGGGCGAAACCGTAAGAATTTCTGAAGGAATAACGCACGAATTTTATGCGGGCGATCACCAATATGGCGAGTTCATTATCCTCATGTGGGGAGAGGGTGCATAAGTATCAACTGAAACACTCAAGCGTAGGGAATGAGCTACATTATGGGAGGCTCTCTTGCCGTTAGCCGATGACCGTAATGACGCCGGAAGCGGACATTGGAAGCCCCCTAACTCTCCCGGCTGACGCAGAAATCAGCCAGATCAGCCAGCACCTGCTTATACGCGCTGTCAGGCAAGCTCACGAGCGCAGATTTTGCGAGGCCCACATAGGCTTTGGCTTCGTCGAGGCTGGCTTGGGCCGCATCGGTTTGGCGGATCAGGTGGATGGCGCGGGCCAAATCGCTTTCTTCTTGCGTCTCGACATTCATAGCGCGGTCCCAAAAGGCGCGGTCTTCGTCTGAGCCGCGGCGGCGCGCAATGACGACGGGCAGGGTGATTTTGCCTTCGCGGAAATCATCGCCGACAGACTTGCCGATCACCGCCGTCGTGCCGCCATAGTCGAGCGCGTCGTCAACGATCTGAAAGGCAAGGCCAAGATTTTTGCCATAATGGGCGAGCGCTTCGGCATGTGTTTCAGAGTCTGCTGACAGCGCGCCTGCGCGGGCGGACGCTTCAAACAGAGCGGCGGTCTTCGATTCAATAATCTGTAAATATTCTTCCGTCGGCAGATCATATCGGCCAAGCGCAGCAAGCTGGTGTACCTCGCCCTCCGCAATCACTGTGGACGCGCGCGAAAGAATGCCCAGAATTTCCAGGCTGCCCGTGCGCACCATTAGCGTGAAGGCTTGCGCAAAGAGAAAGTCGCCGACGAGGATGGAGGCCGAATTGCCCCAGATCGCTTTGGCCGCTGGCTTGCCCCGGCGCAGATCGCTCTCATCAATGACATCATCATGCAGGAGCGTCGCAGTATGGATGAACTCCACCGCTGCGGCGAGATTGTGCGTGGCTGCATTTGCGCCGCCGGAGGCATGCGCCGCTGCGAGCGTCACCATGGGGCGCAATCGCTTGCCGCCGGCTGCAACAATATGGCCGGACAGGTCCGGGATCATATCAACCGGGCTGGCCGACTCTTTGGTAAGGATGATTTCCACCGCAGCAAGGTCATCTGCGAGCAGAGACTGCATCCGCTCAATCGGTGTTTGCCGGGGAGATCCGAGAGGGTTTATCTGTTGTGACACGATTTTGACCGCGCTTTCCTGAAAATTCGGCTTCCATTGCCATCCACCTTCATTAAGGGTAGCGCAAAAGAAAGGTCAACGGAGCGCGGCCCGGTGCCGCAGCTAATTACGAAAGTGTGATGGAAGAAGTCTTCAGAACAACCGATTTAGTGAAACTGTCTTATGCCTGTCATCTGCTGGATGAGGAGGGGGTAGAGTATTTCGTGGCGGATCAGTTTATTTCCGCGATGGAGGGCGGGATTGGCGCGTTCCCGCGGCGGTTATTGGTTGCGAGCGAATTGGCGGTCCGTGCGCGCCGGGTGCTGGCTGAACTTGCCTCTGATGGCGCATATGGAGCGACTTAGGTGAGCGCGCCGGATATCACACAAGATACGCTCTTGGGCGGTAAGGTGACGCTGTTCCAGCCAAAAACAGGCTTTCGTGCCGGGACAGACTCCGTCCTATTGGCCGCGTCCCTCGCGAATTTGAAGCTAAAGGGGCAAAATATAGCTGAATTCGGGTGCGGGTCAGGCGGTGCGCTGTTTCCGGCCATGTGCCATTTGCCCGGCGCGCGCTTTACCGGGGTTGAGCTAGATGAAGCGGCTTTGCAATTGGCACAGCGCAGTGCCGAAGCCAATAAGGTCACAAGCCGCCTGAGTTTGGAGCAGGCTGATATTGCAGCTTTTGCGGCGGAAAACGAGAATACATTCGATCTAGTGTTCGCCAATCCGCCATATTTTGAGCCGGGGGAGATTAGAGAACCGGGCGCGGGTAAAGCTGGGTCGTATATTCACACTCTGGGGCTTGATGAATGGTTGAAAGCAATGCTGATGGCGACGCGGCCGCAAGGATTTATTGTTTTAATTCATCGCTCTGCGGAGCTTGCCAAGGTT
>CAZXTI010000283.1:0-2599 GCA_964643565.1 uncultured Hyphomonas sp.
CGCGCCCGCCTAGGGACACCATTCCAGACGAGGGTTGCCACGCAGCCGCCAAGGTTTGCAGAAGGGTGGTTTTGCCAGTGCCAATGCCGCCGGCGATGGAGATAAAGCATCCGCCCTCAAGGCTTAAATTGAATGCTCTGATGAGGGGAGCCTCAGCGCCGGGGACTTGTACGCTAAGGCGGCTTATTTGAAGATTGGTCGCCGGGCGAGGCAGAGGCGTAAAGTCAGACGCAGTTTCTTCGTGATCTTCCAATTCGGACAATTGATCCCAAGCGGCGCGGGCGACTGTGACGGCGCGCCAGCTACCAACGATCTGATCAATCGGGGCCAATGCGCGGGACATGATAATGGAACCAGCGACAATTGCGCCGGGAGATATTTCCTGACCAAGCGCCAGAGCAGCGCCGCCGCCCAAAACGAGGATTTGGAGAACTTGGCGCGCCGCGCGTGCAACAGCAGAGAACCCGCCTTCACGCCCACCCGCTTTCAGGTTGAGGTCGCGTGCAACATCTTTCGCATCGCGCCATTTGCCGCGTGCGTTTTGTCCAAGTCCCATCGCAATCATTGCGGAGCGTTGGCGGCTAAGACCAGAGGCAATATTGAAAGCTTCTGAACTGGCAGCGCTCGCCATCTGGTTTGTGCGGCGCGCGCTAAACTCGGCAAGGGCAGCAATGCAAAAAACAATCGCTGCACCGCCAAGGCCGAGAAAGCCAATATAGGGGTGAATAAGAAACAGAACGAGCAAGAAGAAGGGTGCAAAGGGCAGATCAAAGAAAGGCAAAACAATCTGGTTTTGGAATAGGCCGCGTACACGGCCAAGCACCATGAGATCGTCGGTGAGGCGCGAATTACCGCCTTGCTGCGCCTCGAAATTCGCAAAGACACGTTCAGAGATTTTATCTTCGATCGATTCTGCGGCGAGTGTGCAGATCCGGCGACGGCCAGCCTCGGCGGCTGCGTAAATAACAAGCAAGAAAAGCGCAATGCCGGTTAGCCATGTAAGCGTATCGCTGGAGCCTGACGTGAGTACACGGTCATAAACTTGCAGCATGTATAGCGGTGAAACCAGCATGAGAAGATTGATGGCCAAACTAAAGGCGAGGAGCGGGGTATAATAGCCCGGAAGCGTCGATTTCATCGAGGCAAACCAGCCGATAAAGCCGCGATAGGCGGTCTTGGGCTTGGGCGTAGATGTGTTGTTTAACATGACGTTGTCCTTCGATCTTGCATTACAAAACAATAAGAAAAAGAGGCATGGGCGACTGGGTAGCCGCCCATGCTGTAGGGGAGATCAATTGGCGTTAGCCGAATTCATTGAGGTCGCTGATTGCAGCTGCAGCAGCAGCGTCAGCCAGGTCGAATGCATCCGTGTCACCAAGTAGTGTCAAAGGCGAATCTGCCTTAACGGTTTGGACTGAGGGTGCGCCAGGCGAAGTTGCGCTCAGGGCGTTGAAGACTTCAACACCTTCTGAATCCACGACCACTTCGATGCTGGTCAGCGTGTCTGTTTCCAGCACACCGTCCACAACGCGTGTAACCGTACCATTGCCATCTGCATCCAGATCGATCACCAGATCGGCTGCCAAGCTATCAAACACAGCTGTGTCGATACCGTCGCCGCCATTTAGGAAATCGTCCCCGTTTTCACCGTTTAGCGTGTCGTTTCCGCCGTTCCCATTGAGGACGTTCACACCGGAGTTTCCAGATAGAATGTCGTCGCCAGCGTTTGAGCCAGAGATGTTCTCAAAGTTGAAAACGGTGTCTGCATCATTGCCGCCAATGATAACGGTGCCGTTGCCATCTTCATCAAGATCCAGCGTTGTACCAACAGGGGTCGCTGTTAGCAGGAGCGTATCGATGCCCTCGCCGCCATCAGCAATGTCTGCGCCGCCAAATGTGTGGATCGCATCATTACCTGCGCCGCCGTCAATGATATTGAACTCGTTATTTCCGAGCAGAACATCATCAAAGTCAGTCCCGACAATGTTTTCAAAATCGGTGAGGGTGAAGAGGTCTTCACCGCCGACTTGAACAATACCGTCTTGGCTGGCTGGTCCAGGCTGAGGTGTGTTGATGTCGAGATCAACACGCACGCCTTGTGAGAAGCCTGACAGGTCAATCGTGTCGTCAGCACCTTCACGCGCAACGAAGTTCTCAAAGCTTGTTAGCGTATCAACAATGTTGACGCCTGGAGCTGGTGAGTAGAACGCTGTGCCATCGCCATTTTCGTCGACAGAGACAGTTACCGCAGGACCAATATCAGCAAAAGAAACTGTGTCGTTGCCTTCGCCGCCATCAGTGATGTCGGAACCGCCGCCACCAGAGATGAAGTCATCGCCAAGTCCGCCAATGAGCGTGTTTGAAGCAGCGCCAGTGGCTGTCAGCACGTCATCATTGTCTGACCCGGTGAGGTTTTCGAAGTTTACGAACGTCTCGCTGACAGGACCATATTCGGCTGTGCCTGTTCCATCAGCATTGACATTGGCTGTGACGCCGAACCCGATGCCCTGGAATGAGTTGGTGTCGTTACCTTCACCGCCATCCAGGAAGTCAGTTCCGCCGCCGCCAGCGATCAGGTCATCACCTGCGCCGCCGTCAA
>CAZXTI010000284.1:0-2594 GCA_964643565.1 uncultured Hyphomonas sp.
GCTTGCTCCCCGTGCAGAATGCTCCGTAAATTCAATCCGGGTCTTAGCGCCAATATCCGTAGCATTACCGCGACATGTTTCACACCGCGGGTCCAACGGACCATCGCTCCCTTCCGCACTGGAATCAAACGTCAGATATGCCTCAAGGCGCGCAGTCGCACAGTCTTCCGGTGTCGCACTTTTTTTTGGCCATACATCTCTCCTGTTACAGAGAAAGGCGTGACGATTACCCATTCCAGCTCAAACTAAGGCTCAGCACGCTCCAGATGCCGGGCCTTACGCAGTCTTGGGAAGAGATACGCCCAGAGCGCAGCCACGCCAATCGCTGCCACACCGCCGCCGACAACTGTGATCACAGCCCCGATCTTAGCGGCCATGAACCCGGCCCGTGCTTCACCAAGCTCGTTGGATGCACCGAGGAAGATGGAGTTGACCGCGTTGACCCGCCCGCGCACCTCGTCCGGTGTCCAAAGCTGCAAGAGCACTTCGCGGATCATTACCGACACCATATCAAATGCGCCCACCAGCATCAGCGCCAGAATGGAGAGCCATGCAATCGTTGACGCGCCAAACACAGCCGTGGCCGCGCCAAACAGAGCGACACTGACAAACAGAATGATCCCGGCATGATTTCGGATCGGGAACCGGGTCAATACGATCACCATCAAAATGGCCCCTACCGCAGGCGCTGTGCGCAAGAGGCCATTGCCAATGGGGCCGATTTGCAAAATGTCATTTGCATAGACAGGCATCAGCGCAACAGCGCCGCCGAGTAACACAGCGAATAAATCCAGAGAGATCGCGCCGAGCACGATCTTTTCTTTCCAGACATAGGAGAAGCCACCGAGCAGGGTCGAAAGCGTGGTTGGCTCACGCGAGAAGCGTTGCGCTGGTTTCGGGATCGAAAAAATGAGGGCTGAGGCGATAGCAAACGCGACCGTAGAGGTCCCATAGGCCGCCATTGGCGAGAGAAAATAGATGAAGCCGCCAAGCGCAGGCCCAGCAATAGAGGCAAGCTGCCAGCTTGATGCGGTCCACCCAACCGCATTGGCAAAATCCTCTTCTGGAACGAGATTGACCGCAAGCGCAGCAGAAGCAGGTGAAAGGAAGGCCCGCGCAACGCCGAACAGGGTGAGCACGCCAAGGACTGTAACGGGATCAAAATTTCTAAACGCCGCGAGCACCAGAATGCTAAGCGCGCAGAAAAATTCCAGCCCGATCGCCATGCCCATGACAAAGCGGCGACCAACCCGGTCGGCTGTGACCCCGGTCACGACGACAAGCAGGAGCGCTGGCAGGAACTGAACAAGACCGATCCAGCCAAGATAGATGGCATGGCCCGTTTCTTCATAAATTTGCCAGCCGACCGAGGCCGACAAAACCTGCGCCCCAAACGCAGCCGCAAAGCGCGAGATGAAATAGCGCCGGAAAGAAAGATGGCGAAAGGCGGCGAAACGATCAGTCGGGGTCATGATCAACTGGCTTGTGCGTGATCTTGTTGAACTTGTCCAGTTTGAAACAGGCGTCTATGACCGTCTCAAAACAATCGCGAGACGCTTATGAGCAAACAGACCTACACAATCGAAGGCCAGAGCTTTTCCCTGCCTTGCCATGTCCGCAAGGCCAGCTCAGGCGCGGCGCTTTATCTCGTTCCCGCTGATAAGGCACGCGCCCTTCTCCCCGGCCCAGAGATTGATGTGGCAGAATTTCTGCCCGGCAAAGCGATCTGTACGATTGCCGCGATTGATTATCAGGACAATGATCTGGGCGATTATCTGGAAGTCTCAATCGCGCTTTTCGTCAGACCAAGAGGCGAGCGGCCGATTTTGCCATGGCTTGGCAACTGGATGGATTTAAGCCGGAGCAGGCTCGGCGTGCATATTTTGCATTTACCGGTCGATCAAAGCTTCACCTGTGAAGCAGGTTACAAGATCTGGGGCTATCCAAAAACCGTGCAAAATATTCAAATGACCTATGAAGAGAGCCGCGCCACTTGCGCGCTCAACTATGACGGCGAGCATGCCTTGACGTTCTCAGTCGCGCGGGGCGGGACGAAAACACGCAAAGAAAGTCCGGTGACGACCTATTCCTATATTGATGGCCGGGCGCACAAGACGGTCGCGCATCAAACCATGGTAGGGTTCGGCACGCACAAAGGTGACAGCGCCAAACTAGAGCTCGGCAGCGGCGTGATCGCGGACCAGCTACGCTCACTCGGTCTGCCGAAAAAACCCATTACGGCGATGTGGATGGAGCATATGGCTGCTGAATTTGGCGCGCCTGAAGCCCTCTAGGTTCGGTCAAACACAGCCATGTTTGTTTGTCTCCGGCTAAAGCGATGAGACGTGATTTTATGTTTGTCCCCGGTCGGCTTCGCCGCCCATGGAACGCGCCTTCGGCGGCTCAAGGCTGGCATGTTTGTTTGTCTCCGGTCGCGCGTAGCGCGCCCATGAGACGTGGCTTCGCCAGCTGATGGCTCTTGGTCTCTCCAACGCCAAAATCTGGACAGGGTGCCCCCTTCCAGATTTACACGTTCCAGTGCGCGCTTCGCGCGCAGGGAACAAACCCAAAAAGGGCTAGGCGGCTCTTTCGAG
>CAZXTI010000285.1:0-2589 GCA_964643565.1 uncultured Hyphomonas sp.
CAGTATACTCTCTGGATGGAATTGCATACCAAAGATAGGTTGCGTCTTGTGGCGCACGGCCATGATCTCGCCATCTGCAGTAAATGCTTCAGCCGTTAGGCAGTCTGGCAGGTCATCGGGTTGAATGGCCAGCGAGTGATATCGCACCACTTTGAATTCTTCCGGTATGCCTGCAAACAGGTCGCCGCCCGTATGCTTTATTTGGGATAGCTTGCCATGACGGATCTCTTTGGCTGTCACAACAGCGCCGCCAAAAGCTTGCCCGATTGATTGGTGGCCGAGGCAGACGCCTAAAATGGGCAAGTCCTTAGGAGCTTGGCTTACCAGCTCGACACAAATTCCTGCCTCGTTTGGTGTGCAGGGGCCGGGCGATAAAACGATCCCGTCATGTGCAGAGGTTAATGCATCCGCAACGCTCATTTCATCATTACGGATCACATGGGTCTCGGCGCCAACATCATGTAGATAGTGAACCAAATTCCATGTGAAGCTATCATAATTATCAACAACGAGAATGCGAGATTTTGCTTGGCTCATTGGTCGAACTCATAGGTCGAAGCCAGCTGCGCCGCTTTCTTCAGGGCGCCCGCTTTATGCAGCGTTTCATCAAATTCGTATTGTGGATCACTATCCAGCACAACGCCGCCGCCTGCTTGGATATAAAGCGTATTATCCTTGATGATCGCCGTGCGCAAAGCGATGCATGTGTCCAGATCGCCTTGCCAGCCAAAATAACCAATTGCGCCGCCATAAATTTCGCGCCGCGATGCTTCAAGCTCATCGATTATTTGCATCGCGCGGATTTTTGGCGCGCCCGATACCGTCCCGGCAGGAAAGCCTGCAAACAGCGCGTCCACTGCATCCTTGCCTTCGCGCAAATCACCTTCAACATGGGACACAATATGCATCACATGCGAATAGCGCTCTATGATAAAGCGCTCCGTTACCTCGACGCTTCCATAGGCAGCAACGCGCCCAACATCATTGCGTCCAAGGTCGAGCAGCATAAGATGCTCAGCCATTTCCTTTTCGTCATCAAGTAAGCTTTGCGCGCGTTTTGCATCGACAATGGCGTCGCCTGATCGGGGCCGTGTGCCGGCAATGGGCCTGATGGCAACGCGGTTATCGCGCAGACGGACAAGAATTTCAGGACTGGAGCCGACAAGCCGCAAATCGCCAAAGCACATATGAAACATAAAGGCCGAGGGGTTTAGCCTTCGCAGCGCGCGATAATAGCTGATCGATTTATAAGGAAACTCTGCCGAGAAGCGTTGACTTGGCACGACCTGAAAAATATCGCCTGCGCGGGTGTAGGCCCGCGCGCGCTCGACCATATCAAAATAGGCATCCTTGGATGTATTGGATTGGAATGAAAGTTCTACGTCCTGCTTCTCCGCAGGTGCAAGCGGTGCGAGTTGCGCCAGCTTGTTTTCCACCTCATCAAGATGCCGATTGGCGCGGTCTTCATCGCCGTCAAATACTCGCCCGACGAGCAGAATCTCTTGATACAGATGATCGAAAATTATGACGATATGCGGAACCACGAGCAAAGCCTCTGGCACGTCGAGCGTTTGCGGCGCGGAAATTGTCACGGGTTCAATATATTGGATCATGTCATATCCAACATAGCCAAATGCACCGGATGCCATTGGTGGCAGAGCATCGCTGGCTTCCGCTTGTGCCTGCTCGACAAAGCTACGCAAGGCGCTGATTGGTGCGTCATCTAGGCGTTCTGGATCAGAAAAGTCCGCTGCGAAGGATGTCTCGCTGGTCCCATCTTTGATCCGAAACCATTTATGCGGGCGGTAACCAATGAATGAGTAACGGCCTAGCCGTTCGCCGCCAAGGATGGACTCAAACAAGAACGACCCCGGCTCATCGGGCCCAAGCTTTAGCATCGCGCCTACTGGCGTTTCAATATCGCCAATTCGCTTGCGGACGATCAAACGATCCTTGCTCATTGGTCGTCGATGAGTCTCTGCTTGTAAGCTAGATAGTCTGCCTCTTTGATTTCGACTTCCATTGCGGCCTGAACTTCCAGTTCGAACGCGCTGAGGATATCTTGATCGAGTTGCGTTGTGACTTTTGGTGCTGAGATCGGCGCGAGTACATCAAGCTCATTTGGCTCAGGCCGTTCGATGCGATCTAGCTTTACGATGATCAGTTCGGTGGGCGTGGCCCCCTGCGTGACAATACTTTTCCCTTCATCAAGGGCAAATGCGGCCTGAAGAACGCTTTGCGGAAGCGTGCGGTCGAGCGCCGTTCGGCGAAGGCCGCGTTCGGGTTTCAAGACCTCACTGCCATATCGTTCAGCCTGTGCCTCCATTGTTGTCGCGCCAACTTCCAGCGCGGCATTGGAGGCATCGGCAGATGCTTTCAGTGCTTCGCCTTCTTTTGATATATTGTAGGCAAGCTTCACCCGTTCGGAAATATCGGCATAAGCGGGGATCGTTTTTGGTGTAATCCCGTCAACGGAAATAAGAACAGTGTATCCATTTTGATCGAATTTGTCGGTGATTTGTCCCGTAGGCAACTCAAAAGCTTGGCGAAATGCTTCTGGCGCGCCAGAAGCATTTCGCCAAGCTTTTG
>CAZXTI010000286.1:0-2578 GCA_964643565.1 uncultured Hyphomonas sp.
ACGCGCGTGCTTATTGATACATCCGCTGATTTGCGCGTTCAATTACTCGCGGCAAATGTCACGCGCATCGATGGCGTTGTTTTTACGCATGACCATGCCGATCAAACGGGGGGCATAGATGATTTGCGTCCCTTGGCGTATCTCCAGCGAGGGAAGTTGCCCGTCTATATGGATGAGCCGACGGCTGCTTCGCTGAGGCGGCGCGTTCGATATTGCTTTGAGGGTCATGGCGGTTATCCGCCAATCCTTGAACCCGCGCTTACACTTATTCCTTACAAGGCTTGTGACATCGATGGACCGGCTGGCGCGCTGAGCTTTCTACCGATTGAGCAAGAACACGGTCAAATTAAGTCACTCGGCTTTCGCGTTGGCCCTATTGCTTACTGCAATGATGTAAATGAGCTCAGCGACAAGGCGCTGGCTGAGCTGAGGGGCGTGGAGATTTTTGTGGTTGATGCCTTGCGCCTGACGCCGCATCCGTCACATGCGCATCTTGAGCGGGCACTGGCATGGGCGGAGGAGGTAGGTGCCGCGCGCACAGTGCTAACCAATCTTCATATCGACATGGATTACCAAGCGCTGAAGGCGATGCTTCCTGAAGGCGTCGCGCCTGGTTATGACGGGATCGCATTATCTGTGCCGCTTTAATCCGCCCCACGCGTAGTTTGCGCCAATTTGTCTGTAGTACATTGTAATTTAAGATATATCAGAATTTCCCATAATGTTGATTATGCGTCTTGCCGGATATTTTGCGTATGGCGTATTGGCGCGCTCACGACATTTGGGAAATTGCATTGAGCGCCGCTATAGTTCGCGCGCTTTGAACTGCTCCCCTCTTTTTGAGAGCCAGAGCATGCAATGAAGTCAGCATGTGCGTTAACACTTTCATCTCTTGGGTTGAGCGAGATGGCGTTGTCGCGATTTTAGAAATAGCGACGCCCCCTCTCCCCTGTTGATTGGCTAGAGATGATCTTCGGGTGGATACTGTCGGCGCTTATGCGTCCACCAACGCACGGTGTGAGTCACTGCGAGCATCAAGCCGCCTAGATTAGAAATAATGCTCTCACTTCGCATGACACAAAAAAGCCGGCCAACATATAATGCTGGCCGGCACTGCTAGTTCGCCCAAGGGGAAAGCGATCTAGCGACTTTTGTAGGGTCTTTTAGAAGGCGACGCGCGCGCGGATGAAGCCACCATGTGATTGGTAGTCATTTGCGAACTCGCCATCATATTCGATACCGATGCTGACACCGTTACCGACCTGGAAGCTAAACCCTGTTCCAACTTCGAAGCGTGATTGCGCAGGTCCATCAGTCTCCAAAGAGAACGGAGACGCTGCACCATCAAAGCTCACATCAAACACGGTTTCATCGCCGATCAGGTCGTAGACATAGGAGCTACGAACAAATGGTTTGAAGCCGCCAAAGTCACCAGCAAGATCTGCTCCGATGCGTGCGTCGAGATATTGAACACTTTCAACGTCAACAGTTAGACCAAGGCCGCCTGCTTCAGTAACGTCGTCCTCATCTTGTGACACAGTCGCGAAACGTAGTCCGGCTTGCGGGGTTATTGTCCACGCGCCATTTTTGAAGTCGTGACCAGCTGTTGCTTGAGCTGTAAAGGCGTTCACACCAGATTCGCTTGTGATCGGTCCAGTAAGGCCTTGGCGGGCAGTGTCGCCATTGCCAAAGATGTAGCCAATCTGACCATTGATGAAGCTCGCTCCGCTGCGGTACCCCGCATATGTGGAGATTGCGTAGCTATCAAGGTCAGTTTCCTGAGCAGCAACACCGGCACTATCAATGTTGATATTCGCATAGTTGAACGAAGCACCAACGGTCAGCTGATCATTGATCTGGGCATCGGCGCCAATTGCGACACCGAACGCGTCAGCGTCATAGCCAACACTGCTTCGGCTTTCAGTTGCTGCAACTGCGGTGCGTCCGAAAGCTTCGACCCAGACACCGCGCGGGGCGTCTGATGCGAGGCGGCGTTCGACGAATTGGTCGACGAGGCCGTGTGTTTCAAACACTTCGCGTGCTGGAGCATCATTGATTGCAGGAAGCAATGACAGAGCAGCGTCTTCGAACTCGGTTACGTTTGTCACATCGTTCAATGCATTAGCAACGGTGGCATCAAGCTGGCCTGCTGCAAAAGCTGATGTCAAAGCGCCGCCGAAAGCAGAGATGTTTGCATCATTAGAAACGTTAGCCAGATCAGTTGCCGATGCCGTGACTGTTACGCTGCCCAAAAGAACGTCATAGTCGATGAGGAAGTCATCATCCTGAACGTTCACCTGAACACCATTGTTCGTGAACAGGCCTGTTTCGGAAATAACCGTGATCGGTGTTCCGAGCAGCGTTTGCGTAACATCGTCAGCTGTGAAGACATTGACAATGCTGCCCTGACCGAAGGTGAAATCACCATCAACCGCCAAGCTGTCTTGAGCAAGGAGCAGGTTCAGTGTGCCATTGGCGATCACATTCCCTTCAATGCTCTGCAAGCCAGAGATGGTTGTGTTGCCATCAAAGACAGTGTCGACACCGCCAAGGATAGAACCGGCAAGCGTTGATACGC
>CAZXTI010000287.1:0-2569 GCA_964643565.1 uncultured Hyphomonas sp.
AATACGATCATTGTTCTCTCCAGCGACAATGGCGGGGCGGGATATATCGGACTGCCAGAGGTGAATGCACCCTATCGCGGCTGGAAGATCACGCTCTTTGAGGGCGGTATTCGCGTGCCCATGTTTGTGAAATGGCCGAGCCAGATTGCCCCCGGCACAGTGGTCGATACACCTGTTGCGCATATCGACGTGATGCCGACACTTGCCGCTGCTGCCGGAGTTAGGCTCCCTGCTGATCTGACCATTGACGGACAGAACCTGCTGCCCGCCGCGACAGGCAGAGGCGGCATCGAACGGCCAGATGACGCCATCTTCTGGCAATCAGGCTACTACCGCGTCGTGCGCGCAGGTGACTGGAAACTACAAGTGGATGGCCGCCAGAACAAAGCCTGGCTGTTCGACCTTGCCAGTGACCCGACCGAAGAGATCAATCTGGTGGACACACGCGCCGATAAGCTGGCGGAGCTGCAAGCCTTGCTGGATACCCATCAGGCCACATCGGTAGGCCCGCTATATCCCTACACTTTGGAAAGCCCGCAACCGATTGATATCACTGGCGCAGATACCGCGCCCGAAGGTGTTGAATATGTCTGGGTGCCAAACTAATGGCTCTGTTTCCGACCTCCACCAATGCCGAATATAAAGGCGCGCGCATTTCGCTCGTAATCCTTGGCCTCGCTGTGATCATCACAATCATACCAGCCTGCATCCATACCTTCCTGCCTGATGGTGGCGCCAATATTATCGCAGGCTTGGGGCTTGATCTGACAAGCGAGCATGGGCGTCAAATCGTCAGCCTATTTGCATGGGCTGGCACGACGCAATTGGTCTGGGGGCTGGTCTTGCTGGCTGTCCTCACGCGCTACCGAAGTTTTACGCCGCTCGCGCTCGGGCTTTTGACATTCGAACGGATCCTGCACTGCTGGCATCTATGGGGGCCTAAGAGCGGCGACCACCACACCCCCGAAGCCTATGCCACCCTTATACTCATTCCAATATTTGCACTTGGGATTATATTGTCACTTAGAACCTCGAAATAAAGCGAGCGTAAAATGCCCACAATGCCACAGCCCAAAAACCCTTGGCCGAAACTGGAAACAGCGACTGAAGATGGTCGCCGGCAACGCAGTGACCGCAGCCGAAGACGGATTATCGAAGCTCTTTTTTATTTGATCGGTGAAGGGAATATGTCACCGAGCGCCGTCAACGTCGCCGCGCGCGCCGATGTCGGACTTCGCACCGTGTTTCGCCATTTTGAAGATATGGACTCTATTTATGATGAAATGACCGCAGAGCTTACCAAGGCGGTCACCCCAAAGATCAAAGCACCTTTCAAGACCACTACCTGGCGCGAACGCTTGATGGAATCGGTTGAGAAACGGGCCGATATTTATGAAACGGTCTTCCCGATGAAGGTCTGCATGTCGCTGCGCCGCTTCCAATCGGACTTTATCAAAGCGCAATATGAGCGGGACGTTTCCCTTATGCGCTCTTCGCTAAAGTCGATCTTACCAAAAGAGATTTCATCAAATCGGACACTCTTTGCCGCTCTAGAAACCGCGCTGGCATTTACCACATGGCGACGCTTGAGGCAGGATCAAAATCTCTCTGTTGAAAACGCGAAGGAATCCATACGACTGATGCTCAATGGTCTGGTTGCTGATATTGATGTGGGTTGATTGCAAGCTCGCAGGCATCTGGCTTTGCGCTTGTGTAATTCTTGGCGCACTGTCAGCTTGCACACAGCCTGAACCGTCCACGGATGATACGGCGAACGCGTGCAGTCTGCCGCCCGAACAGATCGGGACATTTGTCGAAATCCCCCAAGGCAGCTTCATCAAGGGTGCTTCTCCCCTTTATACCGAAGAGTCTCCGAGCCTTCGCCTACAGGTGAACAGCTTCTGGGTGCAAAGCCATGAAGTTACAAATGCGCAATTCGCAGCCTTTATTGAAGCCACAGATTATCTGACAGATGCTGAACGCAGCGTTCTGGACGGACGAGAAGGCGCTGGTTCTGCCCTTTTCATACATGCTGATGAGCAAGCCGGAACCCCGTCCGAATGGGCACTCATAACAGATGCGAGCTGGAAGACCCCCGAAGGCGCATCCAGTTCAATCACAGGCCGCGAGAACCACCCTGTCGTGCATGTGTCAAAGCGCGATGCTGAAGCCTATGCGCGCTGGGCAGGTGGCCGGCTGCCGAGCGAGGTAGAATGGGAATATGTCGCAAGCCTCGGATTGCCCGATCCAAACGACCCATCCTCAGGCGCCTACGCAGATGACGGCCCACGCGCCAATACATGGCAAGGCATATTCCCCGTCGCAAATCTTGAAACGGATGGCTTTGAAGGGGCCGCGCCAGTTGGGTGCTTCGCAGCAGACCGTATGGGCCTCTATGACATGATCGGTAATGTGTGGGAGTGGACTGACACGCCTTTTGGCGAGGGTACGCACACAATGAAAGGCGGATCATTCCTGTGTGCAGACAATTTCTGTCGTCGCTACCGGCCCGCCGCGCGCCAGCCGCAAGATACCGACTTCTCGTCCAGTCATATCGGGTTTCGGATCG
>CAZXTI010000288.1:0-2547 GCA_964643565.1 uncultured Hyphomonas sp.
TAGCAATACGGTCTGAGCGTGAGAGCGAACCCGTTTTGATTTGCCCGCAATTTGTCGCGACAGCGAGGTCAGCAATAGTCGTGTCTTCGGTTTCACCAGAGCGATGAGACATGACGGACGTATAGGAATGGCGGGTGGCTAGTGCGACCGCGTCTAACGTCTCTGACAAGGTTCCAATCTGGTTCACCTTAATCAGGATCGAATTGGCCGCGCCTTTTTCCAAGCCTGTTGCTAGGCGTACCGGGTTGGTCACAAACAGATCATCGCCGACCAATTGCACCTTATTGCCGATTTTCCGCGTTAGCTCTGTCCATCCGTCCCAATCATCTTCGGCCATGCCGTCTTCGATGGATAGGATTGGATAGTTCGCTGCAAGATCGGCGAGATAATCAACCATGCCAGAAGAATCGAGCGTCTTACCCTCGCCCGTCATGACATAGTTCCCATCCTTGTAGAACTCTGTCGATGCCGCATCCAAGGCGAGCGCAATATCGTCACCCGGCTTATAACCCGCCGATTCAATCGCTTTCAGGATAAAGTCGAGCGCTTCATTGGCGGAGTTCAAGCCCGGCGCAAAACCGCCTTCGTCGCCAACATTTGTGTTGTGGCCTGCCGCCGACAGACCCTTCTTCAGCGCATGGAAAACCTCAGCACCCATACGAAGCGCATCTGCGAACGTATCGGCATTTGTCGGCATAATCATAAATTCTTGAATATCGATCGGGTTATCCGCATGCTCGCCGCCATTGATGATATTCATCATCGGGCATGGCAGGACACGCGCATTCGCACCGCCAATATATCGATACAAAGGAAGTGAGCAGCTATCTGCCGCCGCTTTGGATATGGCCATCGAAACACCAAGCAGCGCGTTAGCGCCAAGCCGGGACTTGTTCTCCGTCCCATCCACTTCAATCATCAACTCATCAATAAGGCGTTGCTCGGTTGCATCCAGCCCGATGATCTCGTTTGAAATTTCGCCATTAATCGCGTCGACAGCTTTCAGCACACCCTTGCCATTATAACGCTCATCCCCGTCCCGCAGCTCGTGGGCTTCATAAGCGCCTGTGGATGCGCCAGAAGGGACAGCAGCGCGCCCGACAGAGCCATCAGCCAACATAACTTCAGCCTCAACCGTTGGATTGCCACGGCTGTCTAGAATTTCACGGGCAAAAACGTCGATAATCTCGCTCATTGGCAGAGGCTCCAAAATTTGATGTAAAAAACGCCCCTGAAAGGATCAGGAGCGCTTGAGTGGGTATCCTTGCGCAAGTCCGAGTGCAAGGGAAAAGTCTATCGCAAGGCCCTTGTGCCTAGATGTCGTCTTTTGGCTCAAGGATTTGCTTGCCGCGATAAACACCTGTTTTCAGGTCAATATGGTGCGGACGGCGCAGTTCGCCGCTATCTGCATCCTCAATATAAGCATTGTCGCCCAGGCGATCATGCGAGCGGCGTTGGCCGCGGCGGGATTTGGAAATTTTACTCTTAGGGACAGCCATATCGCAGTTCCGTGTTTTATGTGGGTTAAACCCAGTGAATCTCGAAAGGCGTCACATAACGATAAGTCGGCGCGATGGCAAGCCTTAAACGAGGCGTGACTGGACTTTCGCAGCTTTAATAAAGCTTGAGAAAAGCGGATGCGGCTCAAACGGGCGAGATTTTAGCTCCGGGTGGTATTGCACACCGATAAACCAAGGGTGATTTTCCAGCTCAAAAATCTCCGGGAGCTTACCATCAGGAGACATGCCCGAAAATGAAATTCCGTGTTTTTCCAGCTGATCAATATAACCCGCATTGACCTCATAGCGGTGACGATGACGCTCGCTGATTTCGGTTGAACCATATATCTGTGAGACAAGGCTCCCCTCTTTCAGGATAGCCGGATAAGCGCCGAGCCGCATTGTACCGCCCTTATCGGTATTTACGTCGCGCGTGACCTTTTCATTGCCTTTGGTCCATTCCCCCATCAAGCCAACAAGTGGCTCATTGGTTGGGCCAAATTCTGACGTGGAAGCATCTTTCAAGCCAGCAAGCGCACGCGCGGCCTCAACGACGGAAAGCTGCATCCCATAACAGATACCAAAGCATGGAATATTACGGTCGCGCGCAAACCCAGCCGCACGCATTTTGCCATGTGCGCCGCGCTCACCAAATCCGCCGGGAAGGATAATCGCATGAACGCCTTCAAGCACCTCCAGCGGACGCGCGCCATCATCGAATTGCTCCGAATCAATCAGGCGAATATCGACATTCACCTTATTGGCTAATCCGCCATGCGCGAGGGCTTCCATGACCGATTTATAAGCATCTGGAACATCGGTATATTTGCCCACGAGGCCGACGCAGACAGTGCCGTCGGGGTTGTGGATGGTTTCAGAAATATCATTCCAGCGCGACAGGTCTGGCGCTTTTGCATCATCTATTCCGAAATGGCGGATGACTTCTGTGTCGAGCCCTTCGGCGTGATAGGCGGCAGGCACGTCATAAATATGCGCGACATCGCCCGCTTCAATCACGCTCTTTTTGCGTACATTACAGAAGCTGGCG
>CAZXTI010000289.1:0-2534 GCA_964643565.1 uncultured Hyphomonas sp.
TGTCCCATGGTGACCTTTTTCTGTCAAAATAAGTATCTAAACGAACTATTGGCCCGGATTTATGAAGACACGAGACAAAATTCTTCACATTTCACGCACCCTCTTTAACGAAGAGGGCGAGGCGGACCAATCGGCTGTCGATATCGCCAATGTCCTGAACATTAGCCCCGGAAATCTATATTATCATTTCAAAGGCAAGGATGCGATCATTCATGCGCTCTTCGACGAATTCGAAGAAGAAATGATGATTATTTTGCGCGGAAGCCGCGGAACGATTACCTCCATTCAGGACAGTTGGGTTTATACCTATATTATCTTCGAAGAGATTTACGACTTTCGGTTCTTCTATCGTAATCTCGGCGCCTTGCTGGAACGCTACCCAGATCTGGCGCGGCGCTTTGCACGTTTGTTGACTGAAAAACGTATCGCAATCAAAAACTTGCTAGACGATCTTCAGGCCGCTGAGCGTATTTCGATCTCCCCCATCATGTCTGAAATGCTTGAACAGCAAATGGTGATGACGGCGACGACTTGGCTAAGCATGGACCAGATTGAAAACCGCGACCTTGCGCCTGCGCATTTGATCCACAAAACCGTCTACCAGATGATGACACTGATTGTGCCTTATATGGGCGAGGCTGGTTTCGCAGCGCTTGAAGCGATGACGGACTATTACCAATTAGCGGTTTCCGTCACAGCTTAAGCGAACAGGCGACTTGACCGGGACATCCTGGGAGGACAATGCCCCGGTCTTGTCAGCATGGCAGACTTAAGCCTTCGCTTTGGTCGTGCGCTTGCGTGTTGTTGTTTTCTTTGCCGTTGCTTTTTTAGCCGCCGTTTTCTTCGCTGTGGTTTTGCGCTTCTTCGGCGCGTTCACCTTCGCAATGGCATCGATTTCTGAGCTGAGGCGCGCCAGACGTGTTGCCACATCCTTATTCACCTTCGACTTGCCTTTTGCAGGCTTCGCTTTCGCAGCAAGTGAAGCAATCTCATCTTCAAGCTGATCAATCTTGCTTGCAATGTCTTCAGCTTTTTCACTTTGATCCTTAAAGCCGAGAACTGAGCGCATACGCTGCATGCGGGCTTCAAAAGCTTCGCGCTGTTGGCGCTGAACGCGAAGGGCTGTTTCGGTCACTTTCGTAACGCTTTCTGTCGCTTTAGCAACCGTGCTATTTTCAGCAAAGCGCGTTTTCATTTCGCCGTCGATTTCCGTTCCACGCTTTACGAGGTCTTCAAAAAGCTCAGTCGTGCCAGCGTTGACTTTCTTCGCGCTGGTCGCTGCTTCTGAATAGGCCCGGCCATATGCGCCGAGACCGGCAAGCCAGATTTTCTGTGCAACATCGCGTGTTTGCGTTTCTAGCTCTGCGCGGCGTTCTTTTAGTGATTTCGCGGTAGATTTGTCTGAGGTCTTGGCCATGGGAGGGCTCCTGAGTTTGTCATTATAATTGCCGCCAGCCAAAATGGCCTTTGGGTGATGATGACAAAATAGGCAGATAAATTAGAAAACGCATACTAAACGGATAAGACACTGATTTTATGCGTTAATTTTATCTTCCGCATCGCGCACAAGCCCGATTGCATCGTCCAAGACAGCGAGCCCCGCGCCGGGCTTGGTTGCGTTTTCCGAGATGTGGCGCCGATAACGGCGCGCGCCGGGGCGACCGGCAAAAACGCCAAGCATGTGGCGCGTCATGGCATGCAGATTTGTCCCGGCAGCGAGCTGATCTTCCATATAGGGACGATAGGCGGCAAGCGCGTCATACACGTCTACCGGCGCGCCTTCACCAAACAGCGCGCTGTCTACTTCGCCGAGCAGCGCCGGGGTCTGATAAGCCGCACGCCCAAGCATAACACCGTCAAAGCGAGGCAGCTCGCGCTGGCAATCGGCGATACTCGCAAGCCCGCCATTCAGCGTGATGATCAGGTCCGGGCGGGCCGCTTTCAAATCGGCAACGAGATCATAGTCGAGCGGCGGAATATCGCGGTTCTCTTTTGGACTAAGCCCCTTCAGCCACGCTTTGCGCGCATGAACGGCAAAGACAGTACAGCCAGCTTCCGCGATCGTATCAACAAAAGTAAAAAGGCCTGCGCGCTCATCATCCTCATCAACCCCGATACGGCATTTGACCGTAACCGGAATATCAACTGCACTGGCCATCGCTGTATAACAATCCGCGACAAGCTTAGGTTCGCGCATAAGACACGCACCAAAAAAGCCAGACTGGACACGGTCTGACGGGCAGCCGCAATTAATGTTCACTTCTACATAGCCAAACGCTTGGGCGATCTCGGCCGCCTTCGCCATAAGCGCCGGGTCTGAGCCACCAAGCTGAAGGGCGAGGGGGTGTTCGCGCGCATCAAACCCGATCAGGCGTTCGCGGTCGCCATGGATCACGGCATTGGCTGTGACCATTTCCGTATAAAGCCGCGCGCGCCGGGAGAGGGCGCGGTGAAACATCCGGCAATGCCGATCGGTCCAATCCATCATTGGAGCGACTGAAAATCTAAAGGCGTCAGGGGTCATTTGGCTTATG
>CAZXTI010000290.1:0-2512 GCA_964643565.1 uncultured Hyphomonas sp.
AGATGATCTGTTCGAAGTGGTCCCATTTGGTGTCGGATATGAAGAAAATACGGGCGATAAGGTGCCTGAGATAGAGCTTGAAGAGGAACTGATTGGATCGGCATAAGCGGTTAAAATAAAGCCCACATCCTATTAAGAGAGAATTGGCCCAGATTTTGCACTCCATTGGGGAAATAGCAATTTAGGGGATTCCTCATGGAACCGATCTTACGCAATATTTCCCGTCAGTATGTACGCTGCGAAGAAGGTGTTACTGCTGTAATCTGGGCGCTTACCCTGCTTCCAATGATGGTTTTATTGGGGTTTGCAGTCGATATTAGCCGTGTGTCTTCTGCTGAGCGTCACCTGCAAATCGCAGTTGATAGTGCTGTATTAGCAAGTGCACTTAACTATGCACAAAATAACAATGCTGGCGAGGCGCAGCGTTTAGCTGAAGCTACCGATACGTTTGAAGGCATGTATGGCGCTGACATTGCAGGTTCTTTGGGGCGTTTCTCCACGCTCAATATAGATGTAATTGATCAAGGCGGCGGCGCTATCCGGGCTGAGGTGACAGGTAATTTGCCTCTGGCTTTCGGCGGACTATTGGGGCGCGATAGCGTAAATATATTTGCGGCAAGCACCGCGACAGCAGCCCCGCCGCGTGATGTCGAATTGGTGCTTGTGCTGGATAATACAACATCAATGTTCCGTAATAACCGGTTCAACCTGATGCGCGGCGCTGCCAAGGATTTTGTCAATAATGTTATGGACGCCTCTCTTGAGGAAGGTGCAACGAAAATTGGTATCGTCCCATGGGCAACGCTTGTAAACATCAATTCAGAGCGTCCCGGTGACTTTGATGTGTCTCCTGCCGCAAACCGTTCTCCAAGTGCAGCTGGCACACGCGATGTACCAAATGCACCGTTTGAAGACCGTTTGCAGTATTTGCTTGAGCCAACGGAAGAAGAAGAGCTGGAGCGTGATATGCTTGAACAGCTCTTTTTGCCGGTCGAATGGCGCGGGTGTATCCGTAGTGCACCGGATGAGCGTCTTGTATCGGGTGGCGGGAATGTTCAGCGCGCGCTGACTGATGACCCTGTGCGGGGCATGCGGTGGCATGTTGCAGCGCTTAGCCCGGAGCTTGAAACAGTGAATGCTCCTGCTGGGTTTAACCCAACGCTTACAGGACCTGTTGATGCAGCCTTTAGCGTTGCACCGGGACAAATCTTCCGCTGCACACAGCGTCCTGATCGCGGACAGGGTAATATTTACAATGATGCGGATCGCGCTTGCAGCAACAATGGAAATTCCACTGATTTTGTCGAGGCATGTGTGTCGGACCCGAATGAGTTTGATTATTTTCGTCAGGGCGGAAATGTTTGCCCTTGGCAGCAAAATATTTTCCCGTGGACACAAGCCAGAGCTATTTCCGGCCCGAACCAGAATTGCCCGGCCGCGATGCTTGGCCTGTCTGAAGACCGTAGTCAGCTGATCGATAAGCTTGATGAAATGTATCCTGTGACGGGCGGAACGCATATGGATATTGGTGTTATGTGGGGGCTGCGTATGTTGTCGCCGCGCCGGGAATGGGCAGACTTTTTTGGTCAGGACCGCCCAACTGATTATGACGATGCCGGATCGCGCAAGGTGCTCGTTCTCCTGACGGATGGCCAGAATATTCCGCCATCAAGTTATGAAGGATATTATGGGTGCAGAGAAGGTGATACCCGCGGCCAGGCTGGCGAATGCTGGCAGGCGCCAGGTGTGCAGAGCCTGTCTGAGGGGGCTTTGAACGGTTTGACAGAAGATTCATGCGACGCACTCCGAAATGATTATGGTATTGAGATATTTACGATCGCAGTAGACATTACGGATAATGACTCGATTGATCTGTTGGCTGATTGTGCCGGTGTAGAAGAGCGCGCCTTTAATATTCGCGCGTCGGAAATCGATGCCGTATTTGAATCGATCGCCGCTCAGGAATTGCGTCTGGCGCAATAGAAGAATTGACCAAATCAAAAAGGGGCGTTACGGGCGATATATGTCTGTAACGCCCCTTCCTGTTTTTGCTGATGTTCGCGCTGCGGCTGGTCGCATCAAAGCGACAGCCATCGAAACGCCTATCCTTCGCAATGACGCGCTCGATGAAGCGGTTGGGGCTGAGGTTTTTGTGAAGCCGGAATGCCTGCAAGTGACGGGCAGTTTCAAGATACGCGGCGCAACGAACCGTATTTCCCAGATTGCTGATCCTGAGCAAAAACGCGCTGGGGTGGTCGCTTTTTCCTCTGGCAATCATGCGCAGGGCGTTTCGCGCGCGGCTAAGCATTTTGGCATGCCCGCACTGATCGTAATGCCGTCTGATGCGCCGAAGGTGAAAGTGGAGGGCGTGCGCAGGGATGGGGCCGAGATTGTCTTTTATGAGCGCCTAACGGAATCGCGCGAGGAGATTGGCGGCAAGATTGCCGAGGATCGCGGCGCGATTATTGTCCCTTCCTATGACGACCCGCACATTATTGCAGGGCAAGGCACG
>CAZXTI010000291.1:0-2495 GCA_964643565.1 uncultured Hyphomonas sp.
ACATTGATGCAGAATTTGGTCGGGATTTTGATCACATGATCGCAGCGCGCAATCATTTCATCTGAGAGATTGCCCCGCTCCGGCCCGAGCACATAAGCGGCCATGCGCGGATGACGAAACTCTGGCAGCTCGACAGCCGTCTCCGTCAACTCAATGCCGACCATTTGCAAGCCCTTCGGAAAATGCATCTCGTCATGGGTCTCCCATTGATAATAAGGCAGGTTCTTGAAGGTCCGCGACGTGTCGGACTTATAGGCAATCTTCGTGCGGTCCTCGGCTTTGACCGAAAACACAAAAGCTGCGCCAAACGCATTCGCCGTGCGCATCAGTGCGCCAAGGTTCATCGGCTTGGAAATGCCTTCCGCCCCGATCGCAAAATAACCACGCATTCTCTAAAATCTCCCTGCCAGACGGCCATAGGCGATCCAGGCCAGAATCAGCACCGGCGCGATCATGCAGATTTTCCGCGCCGTTTTTAGCTGTCTGATCTGCGCTGGCCATGTCGCCATGATATGATCCACTTCCGGAATACCCGTCTCGCCATTCCCGGCCTTGACCACAGCAAGCCGCGAGTCCCGGATCGGTAACGCCTTATCGCGCGCACGCAAGGCTCTGGCAAGAATAACGCCGATGATGATGCGCGCCTGCACCGCCAGCGCGAACGCAAAGGCCAGCACACCAAAAACCGTCCAGAACATGAACCACCAGATCATGCCTCGAAAATCCTCACATCAAAGCGCCCGGACGCATCTGCCACGGCGCGCTTTAAACCTTTGGAATTATAAGGCGTCGCAATGTTTCCGTCCGCATCGACACTAATCAGGCCGCCGCGCCCGCCAAGTTGTGTCACTTCATCGATCACGCCTTGCGCTGCATCCGCCAGCGCTTCGCCGCCATATTTGACCCGCGCTGATACACTCGCAGCGGCTGAGACGCGCATGAAATATTCGCCCTCTCCTGTGCAGGAAACGGCGACCGCCTCGTCAGCCCATGTGCCCGAGCCGATGATCGGGCTGTCGCCAACGCGCCCCGGGGTCTTGTTGAGCAAACCGCCTGTCGAGGTTGCCGCCGCTAATCTGCCTTCCCGGTCACGCACCACCGCACCGACGGTTCCATGACCAGCCGCATTGGGGGGAAGCTTTTCTTTCACAGACGGCTCATAATAGTCTTCCGGCGTATGCACGCGCTTATGCTGATGGAGCGCTGCAAATTCAGCTGCGCCCGCGCCGGATAACATCACAGGCATGACACCCATGACAGAGCGCGCCACCGCAACGGGGCTTAGATATCCAACCAAAGCCGAGACCGCTCCGGCGTCGCGCGTCGGGCCGTGCATAATCGCAGCATCCAATTCCCACACGCCGTTCTGATTGGGGGACGCGCCCTTGCCAGCAATATGGTGGCCGCACGCCTCCAGCGCTGCGACCGCATATTCGGCGACATCCAGCCCCGCCGCACCACCTGCAAGCCGCTCTGACGCTTCGCCGAGCAAATCGCGCATATGCGCCTCAACATGCGCATAGTCCCGTCCCGGCGTCGCATCTGCCCCGCCATGAAGTGCAATTGCCCACTCTGCCGCCACGTTACCTCGCTTTCCGGCTTTACCTTTAAGGGTATTGCCCGTTAGGTTTGCATCCAATCAGTTTCTCCCTTCCCGCATAAAGGACAATCGTCATGAAAGCTATCCTCTCCAAAACAGTTGGCGGTCCAGAAACGCTTGTGCTGGAAGATGTGCCAGACCCGGTCGCGGGCGACGGTCAGGTGCTGATCTCGGTCAAAGCATGCGGAGTGAACTATCCGGACGTTTTGATTATTCAGGATATGTATCAGTTTAAACCGCCGCGCCCCTTCTCTCCGGGCGGCGAAGTTGCAGGCGTTGTTAAAGCCGTTGGCGATGGCGTCACCCATGTCAAAGTCGGTGACCGCGTATTGGCCTCAACCGGCAATGGCGGCATGGCTGAGCTCGTCGTCGCGGCCGGACACGGCGTGACCCCGATCCCTGACACAATGCCATTTGAGGAAGCGGCCGCGTTCGTTCTAACCTATGGAACCTCTTATTATGCGCTGAAAGACCGCGCCGATCCAAAGCCCGGCGAGACGCTGCTTGTGCTTGGCGCAGCGGGCGGTGTTGGCCTTGCCGCTGTCGAGCTTGGCAAGGCGATGGGGCTGAATGTTATTGCCGCCTGCTCAACGCAGGACAAGGTTGATCTCTGCCTAGAGAAAGGCGCTGACAAGGGCATGATCTATGCCAAGGGCGAGCTGGACCGCGCGGCCCAGAAAGAGCTTTCCAAACAGATCAAAGAGGTCAGCGGCGGCGGCGTCGATATTATCTATGACGCGGTCGGCGGGGATTATGCTGAACCTGCGGTTCGCGCGATGAATTGGGAGGGGCGCTATCTGGTTATCGGGTTTCCGGCGGGCATTCCCAAGATTCCGCTCAATCTGACCTTGCTCAAATCCTGCGATATTCGCGGCGTCTTCTGGGGCGCAGCCGT
>CAZXTI010000292.1:0-2457 GCA_964643565.1 uncultured Hyphomonas sp.
ATCATCCCCCTCACCCCGGCACATACCAGATCGGCGACGTATACGCCCGTTCCTGAATGATCGGCTCGACATCCGGGCGTGGCGGGGTGCCGTTGCGCAGGGCTTCCCAGGTGGACCAACGGCAGGTTGGATTCTCCAGCACACGGACATAATAGGTTGCGCGGCTCGCGGCGTTAAAGTCCGGGTCTTGCCAGAGCGTTTTTAGCTCGGCAGCACCCGCCCCAGTTGGCGCACATGTGGCAAGATCAACGCCTGCGCCATTATCGGGGCAGCGATGTGTTGTGGCATCCGGCGCGCCTGTGTGGCAGGCCGCGTCATAAACCTGCTCACCATTCGCCGTGACCTTTACGACTTGCACGCGTTGCAACGCAGCGCCGTTTGCATCTTGCTGCGCCCAGACGATAAAGCTTGGCGCCTCGCCTGTGCCGATCAGATCGCCGCCCATTGGCACGCCTGTGTCATAGGCGGTGGAGACGAGCGCCGGGTCAGTGATGATCCCATTCTCAAATCCGAAGCCAGCAAAGAAACGCACCTTGATGCGCGGCCCCGTAGTGGCGAAAGTTTCCTTGCGGCGCAGCGCATCAAAAATGGCATCGCGTGTATTCTCTTCTGCCCAAACACCGGTAAGGCCCGCCGCGCCCCAGCGTGAGAACACATTGTTTCTAAGCAGATCATTATTGGTTTCCAGCGGCTGGTTGGACCAGTCAGTTCCGGGGATCGGCACCGAACCACGTGCAACAGGTGTGCCGTCCACAATGCCGACCTTGGACCAATAGTCTTCTTCGTCATACGCCCCGCCAACCACATGGCTGTCGGAGGCGCCGATGAGACCAAACCTGAACGGGTCGAAACCCTCACCCTCCTGAAGCTTCAACCCGTTTTGATAGGCTTCGCGGACATAGCTGCCCTTGGTTTGCGAGACGAGCGTGGAGGAGCCGAGCAGTTTATCGTAAATCTCAAAGCTGGACCATTCATCATTTGGGGAAAGCTCCGGATGCGTTTCGGAGGTTCCTTTGACCTGTGTCACCTCAACGAGCGGTTCATTGCGCAAACGTTGCTCGGCATAGGCCGCAGAGAGCGCCTCGCCTTCATAGGTTTTCAGCGAGAACATATTTCCGTCAGACACATTGGAATTGTGCGGGATGGCGATGGACTCAACGCCTGCCGCGCGCTGGGCATCCATCCAGTCCCATAGTTTTTCAGGATTATCAGAGTCCAGCGTAGAGAAAGCACGCTCCGGCGCTTGGCTACGGAAGAAGACATTGCGATGGAGATTGCCGCCGCTGAACTCGCCTTCCACTTCATTGACCGTGACAGAGGTATATTCGTAGGCGGAGAATGTCGTGAAGACGCCCGGCGCATTGTGGCGGTCGGCAGCTTCAACTGTATCCTGCCATGCAGTTTTGATTGTGTCCTCGTCATACATATCGGCAATCGGTTCACCGGAGCGGACAGACGCGCCGACGGTCTGGAAGGCGGCGAGGATTTTCTCCGGGTCTGTGCCGAACATATCCTTGGCTTGCGGCAATTCTGAGAGCGCGGTGCCCGGCGTATCCATAGCGGGCAGAATGCCGAGATAGGCCGCATGGTCGGTGACGGCATAGAAATCGAGCGGGCCGCCAGCAATGGTCATATCAAAGCCGGATGGGTGCTGCACGGTTTCGCCCTTGGCAAAGCGATAGGCATCATCGGGCGTTTTGCGAACATTGAAGATATAGGCGTCAAAACTATTACGGGTGTGGATGTGCATATCGCCAAAATAGGCATTGCGCTCCTGGTTGAAATCTGCTGTGCGCGTCGGCGTGACGGGCGCTGGCTCGGTGGTTTGCGCGGGCGTGGCCGGGGCTGGCGATGATGTGTCTTCGCCTGCGCCGCACGCAGCCAGCACTAGGCCTGACGCCGCAGCGAGCAATAAATGTCTCATGGTTTTCCTCCCAGAACGCGGTCTTTTTCGCCGCTTTTTTCCAGTTTATGGGAGATTGCTAGCCGAAGACAAGTTTCCGTAAGGACGGGCTAGCCCCTTATTCAGGACGCTGCGCGCGTGATATCAGACTGAACGAAGGTGTTTGTTCCAGACCCGTTCCCTACCGCGTTCCCCTGATGAAGGTGGCCGCAAACGGCGCTTTGCAAATCAGCGATATTCGAGAGTTTCAGATCCGTTTCGAAAACATGCAAATGTGTACCAGAGCGCGCCTGATCGATAGACCCCTCAGGTGATAGCAGGACTGTCTTCATATCTGACATGTCAGTCGATTTCTGCATTGCACGCACAAGGTCCAAGCCGGTGAAATCGCCAAGATCGTAATCACTCACGATGAGAGCAATCTTTGCGCCCTCTTTTTGCGCGCGCCGTAACACGCCCAATGCCTGTTTAGCACTGCTTGCCATACGCGGCTTGCTTCCCCACACCTGAAAGTTGGTCTTCAGGGAGAGAGCACGGTGTTGATCACCGGTAAC
>CAZXTI010000293.1:0-2451 GCA_964643565.1 uncultured Hyphomonas sp.
CGCGGGTCGTCTCGGCATTTATAATCTCCCCACGCAGCCGCAGGGTTTCCAGGTCAGTAATATCGATGTCCATTGCATCGAAGATGTCTTTCTTGGCCCCAGTAATATCGCCCAACTGCAAACGCGTTTCTGCGCGCATCTTCAGAATGTCTTTGTTTGAAGGGAGGCTTTGTAATGCACGGTCGAGATCTAACTCAGCTCTGGTCCAGTTTTCCAGCGCCATATAAGCGGCGGCCCGATCTGCGTGCAGTAGCGGATCATTTGGTTTTAAGCGCAGCGCGTTTTCAAGCGTCAAAAGGGCTGCATCCGGTTTTCCAGCCAGCAGCCAGGCGTTTCCAGCTTGCGTCAAATAACCGATCCGCTGCTTGATCGATCCACCCTTGGCCGCATTGGCAAGCTCTTCAAGGAGATAGGCGCCTTTGGCCTCTTGCCCCAATCCGACAAGGGCAAGCGCCCGGCATTGCTGCGCGAGTGGACGCCTGCCTTCACTTAGCCAAGCTAGGGCGCGGTCATAGGCTTCTTCGGGGTTTTCTTGGATATCTGCGACGCATTTGACCAAACGCTGGTGCTCCTCGGCGCGGGCGATTTGGCCGGGTGAGGATTGACCCATCATAATGATGGAAAGAAGGCTTGAAGACAAAAGCATTGGGGGATAGCTCCGAATAGTCTTATGAAATATAGAGCTTTTTTCTGAAGGGCAAATGACAATGCAGCAATCCGCGCCGTCACAGAGTTTTATGGCCTTTGGTATGGGTTATAGCGCGCAGGCTTTGACGCAGCGCTTAATCGCACGCGGCTGGACCTGTCGCGGAACAGTGCGCAGCGCGGCGAAAGCAGCAGATTTGCGCGGGTTAAACGCAGAAATTCAGGTGTTTAATGGCGCTGAGCAGGTGAAAATTGCAGCTGGCGCGCATTGGCTGATTTCTGCGCCGCCGGATGCAGATGGCGGCCCGATTTTTGCGTATTTTGCAGACGCCGCCCGCGAGGCCGCGACAATCACATATCTCTCGACAACGGGCATTTATGGCGACCTAAAGGGCGGCTGGGCGTTTGAGTGGACAGCGCCTGCACCGGGCTCGGACCGCGCAAAACGACGCAGGACAGCAGAAGCACAATGGGCCAGCCTTGGTGTCCCCTTTCGCACGGTGCGCCTGCCCGGAATTTATGGTCCGGGCCGCTCAGTTCTGGACAGGCTGCGCAAAGGCACGGCGCGCGCGATTGTGAAAGACGGGCAAGTTTTCTCGCGCGTGCATGTGGACGATATTGCCAGCGGTCTGGAAGCCATGATGCTGCGACCGGAGGCGACGGGGGTTTTTCACCTGTGTGATGATGTACCTGCCGCGCCGCATCTGGTGACCGAATATGGCGCGCAATTGCTCGGCATGGACGCGCCGGAGCGGGTGGCATTTGAAGCGGCCGAGATGAGCCAAATGGGGCGCAGCTTTTATGCTGAGTGTAAGCGCGTCTCGAATGCGCGGGCGAAATCCGCGCTGGGTTGGCAGCCCAAATACAAAAGCTATAAGGAAGGTTTGGCGGCTATTCTCGCCGCAGAAGGAAAGTCTCGATCATGAAAGTTACCGTCTGTCAGCTCGACCCACGCCCCGGCAAAGTGGACGATTTTCTTGAACGGCTCACCGTGCATATGCGCGCGGAGGGTAGCGAATTTTTACTCCTGCCGGAAATGGGGTTTTCTGACTGGTTGGCTGGCGCAAAGCCCGGGCCGGACGCAGAGGCACGCTGGGCGGAAGCCGTGGCGAGCCATGAGCGCTATATTTCAGACCTCGAAACACTGGGCGCCAAAGCGATCATTGGTGCACGTCCTATTTTGACAGAGACAGGCAGCCGCCGGAACGAAGCCTATTTGTGGACCGAGGCAGCCCCTCACCCGGCCGGGTTCCATCAGAAATATTACCTCCCTGACGAAGACGAATATTATGAAGCGAGCTGGTATGAGCGCGGGGAAAAGCGGTTTGATACGGTGCGTGCAATCGGCGCGCGCTTTGGGGTGCAGATTTGTACCGAGCTTTGGTTTTTTGAATGGGCCAGACAATATGCGCGCTTCGGCGTGGATGTGCTCTGCGTGCCGCGCGCCACGCCGCATGGTAATGTCGATAAATGGATCGCAGGCGGACAGACCGCAGCGGTGTGTTCCGGCGCATTTTGCCTCTCGTCAAACCTCTGGGCGCCTAAGGGAAGCGGCGCAAACCTCGGCGGCGGCGGCTGGATCATCGACCCAGACGGCACCCTACTCGCCCGCACGGATGAAGATGCACCGTTTGCTAGTGTGGAGATTGATCTGGAGCTGGCGCGGGCGAGTAAGGCGACGTATCCGCGATATGTGGAGGAGTGAGGTCTACTTCCGGCGTCAGAGGGAGCGTTAACTCGGCGGCTTAATGCGCCCAAAGTAGGACGCTCGCTATATTTCCAGCGCCTCGGAAATTTGCAGGGCGT
>CAZXTI010000294.1:0-2443 GCA_964643565.1 uncultured Hyphomonas sp.
CTCGTCATTTTGATTTGGATTGCATTTACATGCGCTGCCCCTTGGCTGTTTGTGCTTTGAGTGCTCATATCGGGATAGTATGAGATTCGGCGACCTAAATTTCTTGAATCAGGGTTACAGACGCACCCTGCAATTCTATATGACCGCGCCTGCGCCGTGCCCCTATATTCAGGGTAATCAAGAGCGAAAAGCCTTTACCAATCTGGATATTCCTGACGCCGACGCCGTGCATAACGCCTTGAGTCTTTCAGGTTTTCGGCGATCTCAGTCAATCGCCTATCGTCCGGCCTGCTCAAATTGCAATGCCTGCCGCTCGGTGCGCGTTCCGGTGCGCGAGTTTGAACTTAACCGGCGGTGGCGACGTGTCGATCGGCAAAATAGCGACATCACTGCCGTACCAGCGCGCGGGCAAGCCTCTCGTGAACAATACAAATTGCTAAAAAAATACCTCGACACACGCCATCATGACGGCGGAATGTCGACGATGACATATCGCGATTATGTCAGCATGGTAAATGATTGCCCCGTGCAAAACCTCGTCATCGAATACCGTCTGGGCGATGAGCCAGATGCACCATTGATCGGGGCCTCGATCTGCGACGTCCTTCGCGATGGACTATCCATGGTTTACAGCTTTTTCGATCCCGAGCCGACTTACGCCCAGCGTTCGCTCGGATCCTTCATGATCCTCGACCATATTGAGCGCGCACGCGAGCTTGGCCTACCGCACCTTTATCTCGGTTACTGGGTACAAGGCAGCCCAAAAATGGATTACAAGCGCCAGTTCTGGCCTCTGGAAATCCTGAACGGTGAGACATGGGACTTGCTGGAGCCCCCGAAGAAAGCCTAAACAATACAAAAAGGCAGGCATTTATGACAATTGATCGACGCAAACTTCTCGGTGCAGCAGCACTCGGCCTTGGCGCAGCAGCTTGCGGGGGCCAAACGAACAGCCAAACCAGTGAAGGACCAGCCGCTCCGGCCATATCGCGCAAGCGTAAACACCTGACTATGGTCACCACTTGGCCCAAAGGTCTACCCGGCCTTGGAGACGCAGCAGAGCGTGTTGCCAACGAAATCACACGGCTGACCGAAGGACAAATCGAGGTGCGCGTACGGGCCGCTGGCGAACAGGTTCCTGCCTTTGAATCATTCGATGCCGTCGCCGATGGCGCTGCCGACATGTATCACGCTGCTGAATATTACTGGACCGCAAAATCAACCGCCTTTCCATTCTTCACAGCCGTCCCCTTCGGCATGACTGCTCAGGAGCTTATGGGCTGGATTGATTTCGGTGGCGGGCGCGAACTTTGGGAAGAGCTTTCTGGCGATTTTGGCATCATCTCATTTCAGGGTGCCAATACCGGACATCAAATGGGCGGCTGGTTCAAACGCGAGATCAATTCCCTGTCGGACCTCAATGGATTGAAAATGCGTATTCCCGGTCAGGGCGGCGACGTGCTGCGCGCACTTGGCGGATCGGCCATTGCGCTATCGGGCGGCGAAATTTTCCAATCCCTGCAAACGGGCGTCATCGATGCGACCGAATGGGTCGGCCCGTGGAATGATTTCTATCTCGGCTTCTACCGCGAGGCGCCATATTATTACGGGCCCGGCTTTCACGAACCCGGCGCATCCCTCGCCGTGGGTATCAACCGATCCGTCTGGAATGATTTCACCCCATCTGAGCAGGGGATCGTTCGCAATGTTTGCCAATCGGTCAATCATCTCAGCCTTGGCGAGTTTACCTATCAAAACGCCAAACACCTTGAGATATTGAAGAATGAGCACAATGCGCAATTGCGGTCTTTCCCTGCCCCCGTCGTTCAGCGCATGGAAGAAGCCGCGCGCGACGTTCGCGCCGATAGTGGCAAGGATGGCATCGAAAAGCGTATCTATGAAAGCTTTGAAACGGCGCTCAAATCCATGCGGAGCTGGTCAAGCATTTCTGAAGGGCCTTATTATGCCGCCCGGGAAGTCTCACAGTAGGCGCAAGGCAGAAAGCAAAGCATGGGCGAAATGTTCCTAACCATTGGCACGGCGATGAAATGGCTTGGCTTTGCGCTAAGCCCTCTTTTCCTGCTGCCCTTCCTTGTCCTGCTCGCCCCCGGTTTAACAGCGCGGCTTGCACAACACCTGATCACCCTGATTGAACGCATCACCAGCGCGGCGCTATATCTTGCAATGTGGCTTGCTGGCCTGATGGTTCTGACCCAGATATTTGTCATTATTGGGCGTTACATCTTTGACTGGTCGGCATCATGGGCCGGTGAAATCATCACCTATTGTTTTGCAGGAATGTTTCTCCTCGCCGCCGCCTCTGCCCTCAAAGCAGACGCGCATGTCCGCGTCGACATCTTGCGCGAAAAAATGTCACCAAAGGCCCGTGCGAGCGTCGATATGGCCGGCCTTTATCTCCTTTTATTCCCGATATGCGTCCTAA
>CAZXTI010000295.1:0-2431 GCA_964643565.1 uncultured Hyphomonas sp.
ATATAGTTGCAATCGATGATGAAGGCTTTATCCGTATTATGGGACGCGTAAAACGGTTCGCTAAAATTGGCGGCGAAATGGTATCACTCGCGGTTGTAGAAAACTGTGCGAGCGCGATCTGGCCGGATAATATGCATGCAGCGGCGACACTGCCTGACCCGCGCAAGGGCGAACAGATTATCCTGCTATCTGACACGAAAGACGCCAACCGGACTGAAATTCTAGCTTGGTGCCAAAACCACGGCACACCAGAGCTGGCTGTGCCGAAAAAAGTATTCCTCGTAGACGAAATTCCTGTGCTTGGCACAGGCAAACTAGATTACGGCGCGATCCAGAAATTGGCTGAGAATTTCGTCGAAAACGGCTAAATTATTCGCCTTTTAGAAGAAAACACATAAAATTTATCTACTCCTGCGGCGCCTAATTATGGTAAATCAGCCTTAAGTGGACCATTATTTGCAACAGGCTGTGTTTAGAGGTCACGGGCAGAGCGCAATGAGTACACATCATCATAATAATTATTTCACGCCTTTGCGCCTGCTGATGGCGTTCTGCGTTGCTTTTGAACATATTTTTTACTTCTCTGCGGGTGAGCCCGACTCGCCTTTCGAGCTTGGCCACACCTCTATGGCTTATCTGGCGGTAAACGCGTTTTTCATTATTAGCGGATTTTTGATCACCAAAAGCGCAGAACGTTCGGGGAGTGTTTTAACATTTGCCCGCTCGCGAATTCTGCGGATTATTCCAGCGCTCGCGGTCGTGTCTGTGATTATCGCCCTGATCGTTGCGCCTTTATTGGGCGGACTTCCCGCCGCGACATATTACAGCACGGCGAGTGTTTGGGCAGGCATCATCGAGATCATTACCTTCGTTGACCCTTACCCAGCCTGGCCGGGCTTTGAAGGCAGTGCAGCCGTTTTCGCGGGAGATTTTACCGGCCCTATTTGGACCTTACGGTTTGAGGCACTAGCCTATGTGATGACGGGCGGCTTGATTCTTCTTGGCTTGCACCGCGAAAAGCTCATCACTTTGATTTTGACACTTGGCGCGACGGCGCTCTTCATTCTCGACTTGCAGACAGGTATGCTGACGGAGATGTCCGGAACACTTGGCTCGCTCGCGCGGTTCATGTCTTGCTATCTCTATGGCGTGTGCGCCTATCAGTTTGCATCCTACCTAAAATTGAATTGGCTCATCACGGCGGCAGGCCTGATCGGCGGCGCGGCTTTGCTTGCCTTTGGTATCGCGCATGGCGAAATACTATTGAACATCGCGCTTGCGCCTTTGATCTTCGGGCTAGCCTATTCCAAAGCCAAGCTTCCAAAATGGCTCACACCACAAACCGATTATTCCTACGGGCTCTACATTTTCCATTGGCCGATCTACCAAGTGCTAATCAATGTGTTTCCAACTGCGCCCTTGTTCCCGCTGCTCCTGTTCGCAGGTCTGCCCCTTGCCTTCATCGCGGCAGGTCTGTCATGGAAACTGATCGAGAAACCGGCGCTCAAACGCAAGACGGTCTCCGCGGTCAAACTCGCTTAGATATGCAAGGCGCGGTCTTCGGCGTCTAACACAGCCTCATGCATCATCTCTGACAATGTCGGATGCGGGAAGATCGTGTGCATCAAGTCCTGTTCGGTTAGCTCGCCTTGGCGCGCAATGACGTAGCCTTGGATAAGCTCGGTCACTTCAGCGCCGATCATATGCGCACCGAGCAATTCGCCCGTCTCAGCATCGAAGATAGTTTTCACCATGCCGTCACCTGCGCCAAGCGCGATGGACTTGCCGTTGCCGACAAATGGGAAGCGGCCGACTTTGATCTTGTGACCGGCTTCTTTTGCCTTTGCTTCGGTCAGACCGACGCTGGCAACTTGCGGATGCGCATAGGTACAGCCCGGTACATTAGAAGCGTCAAACGGATGGGCTTCATTTTTGCCGTGAATACCCTCGACACAGAGCACGCCTTCGTGTGAAGCTTTGTGAGCAAGCCACGGGCCGCCTGTCAGGTCACCAATCGCATAGAGGCCCGGCACACCTGTGCGGCCAAAGCCATCAACGGTGATGTGAGTTCGGTCTACCTTCACGCCAAGCTCTTCAAGGCCAAGCCCTTCCACATTGCCGACAATGCCAACGGCCAGGATGACGCGGTCGAATTCTTGGGTTTTCGACTTGCCGCCCTCTGGGGTGATTGTGGCTTTCACGCTGTTCTTAGCCGGCTTGAGGTCTTTCACGCCGGTTTTGGTTAGGATCTTTAGCCCCTGCTTCTTGAAGGCTTTCTCAGCCATGCCGGAAATCTCTTCGTCCTCGGCAGGCAGGATACGGTCAACCATTTCGACGACGGTGACATCTGATCCCATCTCATTATAGAAGCTAGCGAACTCGATACCGATTGCGCCAGAACCGATGACCAATAATTTACCCGGCACAACAT
>CAZXTI010000296.1:0-2425 GCA_964643565.1 uncultured Hyphomonas sp.
TTTGGCTTTCAGCGCATTGATAATCGCATCAAACAGCCCGCCAGTTCGCTTGCTGACGAGGATCAATATATCGCCTGCCTGCGCGGGCCGCATTTGCCATGTTCTGTCAGCGCCTTCTTCCCAGATCATGTCACCGCGCTGAATAATCTGCTCGACTGTCTCTGCTGCTTTCAGCGCGACGATATTTTTCGGGCTCGCCGCCGTTTCAGTGTCGCGCGGCGCATCGTGCGGAATGGCCGCTTCCTCTTCCTTCGGCAATTTTATGGGCCACAATTCAACACAGCCCGGTTGGTTGGCGCGCCGGGCCGTGTGGCTGGTCAGGTTTGCGTCTGCGATCGGGGCGGCAATATAGGGGTGGCCCTCAATCTCGCCGCACTCTGAGATTGTATCGACAAATGTCAGAATTTCCGGTGACGAGCGAAACGACATCTGCATTTCCGGCAGAATGGCCTCGCCATAAGCGGCATTTGCTTCGCGCTCAAAGGCTTGCCGTTTGGTCAGGAATTCTTGCGGGTCTGCGCCCTGAAAGGAGTAAATGGACTGTTTTTCGTCCCCAACCACGAAAAGCGTGCGGGGGTCTTGTGGTTTCTCAATGCCTTTCCCGGCGGTAAACTCGCGCGTTAAGGAACCAATGAGGTCCCATTGCGCTGGGCTGGTATCTTGAGCCTCATCAAGCAGAACATGGCTCAGCCCGCCGTCTAGCTTGTAAAGCACCCAATCGGTTGCCGCTTGCGTTGATAAAAGCTTCTGCGTCATCACGATTAGATCGTCGAAATCAACGGCCGCGCGGCGGCGCTTCCCCGCTCTGTAAAGGCTGAGGACCGGGGCGGCGAATAGTATTAGTGCGCGTGTGCGGGCAAAAAGCTGAGCGGACCTGATATCGGCTTCGAGCTGTTTGACGCGGGCAACTTCACTGCCGTCTGGGCCATTTTTGGTGCGGAAGAGTGCCGCGACTGTCTCATCCCCAAGCGGTTTCTTGGTAACAATAGAAACCCGAAATGTATCGGTCTTGGTAAAGAACATGGTCCGGTAGAGGGCCCATTTCTCTTCCGGCGTCCCGGCCTTGAAGACGGCGCGTAATATCTCAGCATTTGTCGCCGACCCCTTCGCCGTATCGGATTCCAGAACTATGACAGCTTCGCCAAGCTCGCGAACCGGTAGCGCGGCCATAGCCTCTGCGATCAGCTCGTCTTCGCTTGCCTCAGGTGGATTTATTGCGCGGCGCAGCGCGTCATCCATCTGGGCCGGATCATGATCGTTCTGATCGGCAAAAGCGAGCAGGGCGGTGGCGTTTGCGCGGGCGGTGTTAAGGCTCGCCATCGCGCCGAACCCGCCGCCGAATGTCGCAACATCATCTAACAGGTCGCTGTCCTGCCGATCTGCGGCAAGCGTGCCCGTTTCAACCGATGTGTCCCAGATCAATGCGGCTTCGTCTTCATCAATCTGCGCAAAACCCGGCGCCAGCCCTGCTTCTAGGGGAAAGCGTTTCAAAACGCGCGTACAAAAGGCGTGAATGGTTTCAATCCGCAAGCCGCCCGGTGTTTCCAATGCGCGTGCGAAGAGGGCACGGGCATTTCGGATTTCCTCATCCGAATACGGATTACCCTTGCGATCCTCCAGCGCGCTCAACTCCTGGCTAAGCGTCTTCTCATCCATCACGGACCAACTGCCGAGGCGTGCGAACAGGCGTTGCAGCATCTCATTAGCTGCTGCCTTGGTATAGGTGATGCAGAGGATAGAATCTGGCGCGGCGCCTTTTAACAATAATCTGGCAACGCGGTCGATCAGAACTTTGGTTTTGCCTGAGCCCGCATTGGCCGAGACCCATGCCGGGTGCGCAGGGTTGGAAGCGCGGCCCTGTTCGCGGATCGCGGTATCAAACGCCTCGCTTGGCGGGCAGGAAATCGGATCAGGTCGCTTTGGCATTATGTCTCCTCCAAGAGGATGTCATTGGCCCATTCATCCCGTCGGGCGAGGCGATCAAAATCACCTGCATATTTCGACTTTAAAAGCACGCGCGGCACAGACAGGAATTCTGCCTCGGGCGCGCGATAGCCGGCAATGAGTTTAATCAGAATTTCGCGCGCTTCATCGGTCAGTTCATTGGCATCATCATGGCCGTGGGTGATTGGCTTGGCATTAAAATCAGTGCGCACTTCGACATAGCCAAATTCGCTCACGGGCGCGGGTTTGATCGGCGCGCCATCCGGCGTCTTCAATGTTCCCTCGCGGGCGATCAATGCAAGCAAAGGGAGTTGTTGCTCAAAGCCAACCTCGATTTGCTTTCGCTGTTTGCCTTTGCCCGTTTTGAAATCAATGATCGCATATGTGCCGTCACTTAGTTTCTCGATCCTGTCTGCTTGTCCGGTTAGCTTGAATGTCTCGCCTGCAATATCAAATTCGATTGCGCCTTTCGCTTCGGCCC
>CAZXTI010000297.1:0-2422 GCA_964643565.1 uncultured Hyphomonas sp.
ATGGGTACAACCGCGCGCCAAGCGACATTGCCTGTAAAAACAGGCGCTTGCGGGCCGAGCATTTGCGTGCGCACGGGCGAATTGATGCCATCCGCGCCGATCAGCACGTCTCCTGTCACGGTTTCGCCATTGGCGAGTGTGATGCGCACATGATCAGCCTGCTGATCATATCCGGTCACTTCATGCCCGAACCTGATCGCGTCTGATTGGCGCGATTGTAATTCACTTGCCAGCACGCAAATATAGTCGGCACGATGAATATGCAGATACGGCGCGCCCCAACGCTTAATCGCTGCGTCCGCCAGCGGGATATCGAACAAGCGCAGGCCAGATGTGCCCATGCGCGCTTCAATGGCTTGCGGCGCAAAGCCTGCTGCGCCAAGCGCGCCGTCAATGCCAAGCGCCTTGAACACTTTCATTGCATTGGGCGGAACCTGAATACCTGCGCCAATTTCGCCGCGTTCCGGTGCGCGCTCTAATACGCTTACTTCATGGCCATGATGGATGCAGCAGAGCGCGGCGGTCAGGCCGCCAATTCCTCCGCCTGATATGATAATCTTCATGGATTCTCGCATGCTCGCTTCGAAGCGAAAGATACATCGCCTCGCGCAATATTGCCATGCCCGAAATCACGCCATACAAGCGCCGAGATTTGAAAGGCGATGAGCGAAAATACGCTCTGGAAATGCTATCTCTGCGGCGTATAATATGCTTCCTCATAAGGCGGACCTTGGAATCATCTATGCCAATGAGGTTTATCGGGTTTGCGCGGTCTTACGCTGGGGTGCATACACACACGCACTTAAGGCATCTAAAAGGGTTTTTTACGCCATGGATCGAGCTGCTATTGTCCATGAAAACTTTCTGCGGAGGGTTTCAAATGGAGATTTACCCAGCGGCGCGGCGGCGCACGGGCCTTTAGCGCCGGAGCTGGCCGTCTCAATCTTTCGCTCCGCCTGCCTATCTCGCTCATTTGATCGCCAAAGCCGGGCAATGCAGGCCGCCGGACAGGGCTTCTACACGATCGGCTCATCGGGGCATGAAGGCATGGCGGCGGTTGCCGCCGCGCTCCGGCCAAGCGATACCGCGCTTTTGCATTACCGCGACGCGGCGTTTCAAATCCAGCGCGCCGCACAAGTGCCCGGACAATCAATTACGTGGGATATGCTTCTCTCATTTGCTTGTTCGTCAGAAGATCCGATATCGGGCGGGCGGCACAAAGTGCTCGGCTCCAAGGCCCTGAATATTCCGCCGCAAACCTCAACCATTGCCAGTCATTTACCTAAAGCACTTGGCATGGCTTATGCGATTGATCTGGCAAAGCGCACCGGAATAGAAGAAGGCGCTAGGCCAGATGATGGCCTTGTCATGTGCTCATTTGGGGATGCCTCGGCCAATCACTCAACAGCGCAAGGCGCCTTCAACGCTGCCCAATGGGCCGCCTATAAGGGCGCGCCGCTACCGCTTATGTTTGTGTGTGAAGACAATGGGATTGGTATCTCAACAAGAACCCCGACAGGCTGGATCAATGCAACCTTTTCCAGGCGTCCCGAGCTGAAATATTTCTCGTGCAATGGCCTGGATATGTATGAGACATTTCGCGTGGCTGCCGAAGCTACGGACTATGTGCGTTGCCGGCGCAAACCTGCTTTTCTACATATGCGGACAGTACGCCTCTATGGTCATGCCGGACCTGATGTCCCGACAACATATATGCCGCGTCAGGAGATTGAGCGCGAAGAGGCCAATGATCCGCTCTTGCATAGTGTCAGATTGCTGAGCGAAAGCGGCGTCCTGACGCGTGAGGATGCTTTGCAAATTTATCAGACAACGCATGCGCGCGTCGAACGCATCGCCAAACATGTCGTTACCCGGCCGCATCTGGAAACCGCGCAAGATGTTATGGAGAGCATCATCCCGCCAAAGCGCATGGATGCTTCGACAACGCCCCCGACAGCAAAAGCGCGCGCCAAAGCGTTTGGCGGTGAGCTGAAGGCGATGGACAAGCCGCAAATCATGTCGCGTTTGATCAATTGGGCGATGACAGATTTGATGCTCACCCATGATGAGATCGTCCTGATGGGTGAGGATGTCGGCGTGAAGGGCGGTGTGTATGGGGTCACGAAAAAGCTGAGCGCGCGCTTTGGTGAGGCGCGTATTATCGACACGCTGCTTGATGAGCAATCAATTCTTGGGCTGGGTATCGGGCTTGCGCAAAGCGGGTTCTTGCCGATGCCGGAGATACAGTTTCTCGCCTATCTTCATAATGCCGAGGACCAGATCAGAGGGGAGGCGGCGACGCTCTCTTTCTTCTCCAAGGGCCAATACACCAATCCAATGGTTATCCGCATTGCCGGGCTTGGCTACCAAAAAGGGTTTGGCGGTCATTTTCACAATGACAATTCCATTGCCGTGCTGCGCG
>CAZXTI010000298.1:0-2400 GCA_964643565.1 uncultured Hyphomonas sp.
GATGCCATGTTCGGCTATCATTGGCCAAGTGTTATGGCATGGGCCGCCGAGCACCCGCTCATCTCTGACATTCTCGGCATGGCCTATATGACCTCCATGGTCCAGCTTGCGCTACTCGTCATCATTCTGGGCATGACGGCACGCACATATGATATGCACCTCTTGCTCGTTTCGGTGACGATCACAGCCGCGATCAGCATCTGTTTTTGGGGCATCTTCCCGACGCTCGGCCCAACAACGGTTTTTGAGCTGCCCGATGAAGTTTGGGCAAGTGTCGAGCCGCTTGTGAACAAAGGGTATGGTGCTTATCTCAATCAATTGACGGTGACAGGACCAGGCTTCCTGACCCCGGCTGAAGTGCGCGGCCTGATCGCCTTCCCGTCATACCATGCGGTCATGGCTTTTGTGGCGATGTATGCGGCGCGGAATGTGAAAATACTCGGGCCAGCATTGCTTGCGCTCAACCTGCTCATTTTGCCATCGATCTTTATTCATGGCGGGCATCACTTCGTAGACCTGCCTGCTGGCTTCGTTACCTTCCTAATCGGCACCTGGCTTGCCAAGCGATATCTTGCGCACTTCGACACGGCAGAGACGGCTGCAACAGGCACAACGCAGCCAGCCTAGATAATTCTGCGAAATTGCAAATAAAAAGCCGCCGGAGATATCTCCAGCGGCTTTTATAAATCTGCATGCAATGACTTGCTTAGGAGGAGTAATATTCCACCACTTGGGCTGGCTCCATAACGACCGCATAAGGCACGTCGGACAGCTCAGGGATACGCACGAAGGTTGCCGTCATCGCTTTCGGGTCAACTTCAATATATTCCGGCAAATCGCGCTCAGGTGAACCAAGTGCTTCCAGAACGAGCGCCATATTGCGAGACTTCTCGCGAACCTGAACCACATCGCCGGGCTTCAAGCGGAAAGAGCCGATATTGGTCTTCACACCGTTCACCAGAACATGGCCGTGGTTTACAAACTGGCGCGCCGCAAAAATGGTCGGCACAAACTTTGAGCGATAAACGAACGCATCAAGGCGGCTTTCCAAGAGACCGATTAGGTTCTCAGCCGTGTTACCTTTACGGCGGACAGCTTCATCATAAGTCTTGCGGAATTGCTTCTCGGTAATGTCGCCATAGTGAAACTTAAGTTTCTGCTTGGCCATTAGCTGCATACCGAAGTCAGATGTTTTCTGACGACGACCTTGCCCGTGCTGGCCGGGCTTGGTTGGACGCTTATTGAATGGAGATTTTGGGCGACCCCAAATGTTTTCACCGACGCGGCGGTCGATCTTGTACTTCGCGCTGTGGCGACGTGACATGGTAATACCTCATTTTTGACGCGAGCCGGTGGGCGGCATTCATCTGCACCCACGATTACAACGGCGGCTTCGCACCTACCCGTCCTGAAGCGGCGCTTAAAGCCGATCCACGCCGCAACGTCAAGCCGAATCTAATAAGGTTAATCGCTGGTCATACTTATGACCCCAGAATGAACGTATAATTCCGGCTCTGTTATAATTGGTTGTGGCATAAGAACGCTAAGCGATGGCAGGCACAGCTCCTCCCTCCTGTCAAAGTGGTGCTCAACGCACACGACTTAGACACCTGTCTGTCATCGCTATTTTCCCTAAAACAGCTTTTTCGCCCTATTCTCGGTCGATACGTGCTTTTCCGCGTCCAATGGCGAGCGCTTTGACGGCGCCGCGAAAAGTGCGCACTTCCTGCATGGTCCAGTCACCGCGCGCAAAGGCAGCCCGCAAATTTTGCTTCATAACCGGCGTTTTTTCCGGCGGGTGGAAATATCCGGCGCGCTCTAGCTCATCTTCGAAATGCTCATACATGCGAATAAGGTCGGCGCGGCTTGCAGGTTCGCCAAGCTCTGTATGACGCTGCGTAATCGGCGCGGCCTGCTGCAAATCCTGACGAGCGCCCCACGCATGCGCGAAAACACCGACGGCCATGGCAAGGTTTAGCGAGGTAAAGCCCGCCGCAACAGGATAGGTCAAAATCGCATCGCAAAGGGCAACGGATTGATTATCCAGCCCGCTCGATTCGCCGCCAAATAGGACGCCGCCCTGCCCTTTGCCAGCTTCAGCGCGGGCCTGCAGCGCGCCTGTCGCATCCGCTGCGCTCAAAACCGGCTTTTCCATGCCGCGCGGCCGGGCCGTTGTCGCGAGCAAATATGTCAGCCCCGCGCATGCACTTTCCAGTGTCTCATGCACGCTAACCGTCACGCCCGCCTCAAATGCACCAGCTGAGAGCGTATCTGCTGCCGGATTGGGCCAACCATCGCGCGGTGTAATCAAACGTAGATCATTCAACCCGAAATTCAGCATCACCCGCGCAGCCGAGCCGATATTTTCGCCGAGCTGCGGTGTATGGAGAAGGATGGCAG
>CAZXTI010000299.1:0-2392 GCA_964643565.1 uncultured Hyphomonas sp.
CATCTAAATCCAGCCTTTGGGCACCGCCTTCAAAGCGGGTAAGGAGTGTAACGCGGTGATGATGGCGCTTGTCGGTGTTCTTTTTACGCGCATGGTCAATCAGTACACGTCGCATTGCGCGCGCTGATAAGGCGAGGAAGTGGCTTTTGTCAGCCCATTCGATCTGATCGAGCTGGATGAGGCGTATTGATGCTTCGTTGACGAGGTCGCCCGTGGATAGAGAATTATTGCTTTCTGCGCGTAGAAGCGCTGCGGAAACTTGCCTGAGCTCAGAATATAAAAGCTCAAACAGTGCATCGCGCGCCGTCGTGTCTCCCTTCCGCCAAAGCTGAAGAAGTGCATTGCTATCAGTAGAGTTCGTGACCATTCGCTTCTGCCCTCCAGTAGATTAAGTCGCAATTATCCTAAATAGGCAAGAATTGGGCCACTAAAAAATCAATTTGGATTTGTTTGACCCGATAATCCTTCCACCTGCGCCTCTATCCATGACGGAGAATTTCAGGGAGGTAGGAAATGCAAGATGTCCAGAATGTCCAAGATGTCATAGCCGCGATTCCGCCAGAAGCTTGGCCATTGATTGATATATTGTTCAATATCGTGATGGCCGTTACTGCAGTCTGGCTAGCGTGGACGGTGTTTATTTGGTGGCGTAGATCAGCGTCGAATTTGACGGCGATGAGCGATGTATCGCCGAATAAGAAGGCAGCGCCCGACTTTCTTTCCGTTGATGAAAAGGCGCGAAAAGAGGCGATTAAGCGCGGGGAGTCCTTTGACCGGGAGCTTAGCAGGCGCGAACGCGAAGACGAAAAAGCACGCAGAAGAAAGGCCTTGAAGAAAGAAACAGCCTTTGGCCGGATTGGCCGGCTCCTTTCATTCGGTATGGCTTTGTTTTCCATGGCCACAATGATCTCGGGCACCTTATTTCAGGTGTCGATAATGGGACGCTACTGGGAACAATATTCTGCCAGTGAACGTCTTGTGGCGGTCATTCAAAACCACCCGATTGGCGTGGCAGTGACTGTGCTTGTCATCGTCTACAACCTCTTCACTTTTGTCATGAATTATAACAATGAAAAGGAGCTAAGCTAATGGCTTCCATACCAGTTATCCTGAGCGATCCACGGATCATTGCTGAGTTTTTGCGGCAAAGTGAATTCGAAGGTGTTTTTGAAAAACGGTTTGCCGTTCCGCCAGATTATGCAGCGCTTCTGTTTAAGAATGGCGAGTTTATCGATGCGTTCAAAGGCGGGCATTTCTCCGTGGGCGGTGTCGTTGATAAATTGAAAAGCATTGTTGGCGGCCCAACGCACATCTCGATGATGATCGCTGACTTAAAACCCTTCCAAGTGAAAACGACGATCAAAGCGATAAGCAAGGACAAAGTTGATATTGCGGGCGTGGCAACGCTTGAGCTTCAGGTCAATCCTGACAAGCCGTCCAACTTTTTGGGCATGATGCATGGCATCGATCGGGCACCGGGTGATGATAATCAACTTGGCCGGAAAGTGCTGACCAAAGACGCCGTGCTCGCGCGCATTCGGCCGCACTTTAGTGATCGGGTATTCGAGGCCACGCTAAGCCGCATAGATGCCGTTGATCTACGCGGGGATGTTGGGCTTCAGGATAAGTTGCAAGCGGACATGATGCAGGAAGTCGAGCGCATCGTTGGTGATCTTGGCCTTATCGTTCGCGCGGCATCTGTGGAATGGGCTCAAAACGCGCAAGAGGTTGCAGAACAGGCGCAACAAGAAGCCTTGCGTGCGCAGGATGAGGTCGATTTCCAGATTGATCTGGCAAAGCGCGGCGCTGAGCTCATACATGACACGACGATCTTTAGTCTGGAGAAAGAAGTTGATCTGGCCAAGCTACAAAATGCCAGCGAAGACGAACTGAAATTGATGGCGCTCAATAGCGAAATCACATTTATAGATGCGCGCGAAGAGGCCAAGCGACGTCAAGAATTTGATGAGTTGGAGCACCAGATTGCGTTTCTGGAGAAGGAGCGTGCGGCGACCTTCCAAAATGCAATCGCAAATGCGCAAAATGTGACCCAGCTAAAAGAGATCGAGCAGAAGCAGCTTAAGCTCGATACCGAGATGGATGCGATGCGCCAACTGCATTTGCAGAAGATGACGCAGTCAGGCGCATTCAGTGAACTTGAGGTCACAGGCAAGGTTCAGCAGCAGCAGCGTGAGCACATCGCCGGCTTGCAAGACATCGAGTTAAGGGGAGAGCAGGTTCGCTCCGAGATTCGACGGATTGAACGCAAGGAAGAGCGTGAATTCGAGTTGAAGAAGTTATCTACGCAAAAAGACATGACGCCGGAACAGATACTGGCAATTCAAGCCGGACTTTCACCGGATGTCGCTGCTGTTCTGGCTGAACGTGCGCG
>CAZXTI010000300.1:0-2373 GCA_964643565.1 uncultured Hyphomonas sp.
ATGATGTTGCTGGTGGGATGCGGGAGCGAGCAAGCACCGCCTGCGCAAACCACACCGTCCGGCGCGAATGAACCAGCCGTATCTCAACAGATCAGTGCGCCTGAACCATCCGCTGCTGAACCCGTCAAAGATGCGCGTTATACGATTGTTATGCTAGGCGATAGCTTGACGGCTGGCTTTGACCTCGCCGCGCGCGATGCTTTGCCCGAGCAATTAGCGGATCTGCTATCGGACAATGGATTTGACGTGAACATCATCAATGCGGGCGTGTCTGGCGATACAACGGCAGGCGGTTTGGCGCGCTATGACTGGTCTGTGGGATCGGCGAAACCGGACATGTTGGTTGTTGCGCTTGGGGCGAATGACTTTTTTAACCGCGTGCCTGCTGCAACGGCGCGAAAGAACCTTGCTGGCATTTTAGAGCGCGCGCAGGCGGACGGGATTAAGGTCATTCTGGCAAGCGTTGAAGCAGGCGGGAACCCGGATGAAGACCCAAGAATTGATGAATACTCAGCGATCTATCCAGACCTTGCCGCGCAATATGATGTGCCGCTGTTTGAAGATATTCTAAGAGGCGTCAGCGGTGACCTGTCGCTGGTTCAGCTTGATGGATTGCATCCAACGCGCGAGGGCGTGAAGGTGATGGCGACCCGCATGGCAAAGTTCATGGGTGCCTATCTGCCAGAACCGGAATAGGCTTTGGTCAGGGCGCTGCGACGTCGCCCAGATAAGGCGAGGCGGCCAAGGCACCGACATAGATCAGATCGTCATGCTCAAAATTGTTAGGCTTAACCGGCAAGGGCTCATAGGCCAGCAAGACGAGTTCAGAACAATAGATTTTTTCCTGCTCGGTATTGTCATAGTCAGGATCGAACGGCACGCCTGCTTGCACATAGGCGCGGGCGCGTTCAATGGCGCGCGCTTTGATCATCTTATCAGCGGCGGCGACTTGCATCACATGAACTTTCCGCAGTCTTTCTTCCGTCACCATGAAATCCCACGCTTCCGATAAAACGCCGTCCTTATTGAGGCTTCGCTTTTTTGCGGGCGTCGCATGGATAATATAGTCACCATCCGGGCGGCGATCGAGTATGCCGACATGGCTGTAGGCACCATAGGTTGGCCGTGTCAGATTTTGGAGACGTGCGCCGAAGGTCCGCCCTTGCATAAAGACGATATCGCCGCTTTGAGCTGTTTCGGGCAGTGTATGCGGGAGCGTGCCGGGTGGATGCTTTCTTGGCCAAATGAAAAGCATTGCAATGATCAATGCTGCCAGTCCGGTTGCTAAAACGATACGCTTCATTGGATGCTTTAATCCCCTCTAAGAACAGTATTTGCTTGGTTTTCGTTGATTTTGCAAGATGGGCTGCTATGTCTCGCGCGATCATAAGAGACGAAGAGCGAGGCGTGATCCATGACCTATCTAAGCGATAAGACGATACTTGTTACGGGAGCCTCGCGCGGGATTGGCGCGGCAACGGCGCGTGTGTGCGCGGCGGCGGGCGCGCAGGTTTTGGCGCATGCAAGCGGCATGAGCGATGCGGCGGCGAGCATGGCCGGTGAGTTGGAGACAGAGTTTCTATTTGAGGATTTAAGCGAGGCGGGCGCAGGCGCGCGGCTTTTTGCCAAGGCGCTGGAGGCCTCTGACGGGCGCATTGATGGCGTGGTGAATAATGCGGGCGTTTATCTCGCTTCGCCGCTTAGCGGGGACGAATGGGGTGATGGCTGGGCGAAGACGATGGCTGTGAACGTGCAGGCGCCTGCCGATATTTGCCGGGCGGCTGTTGCGCATTTCCGCGATGCAGGCGGCGGCGGGTCGGTGGTCAATATTGCCAGCCGCGCAGGGCACAGGGGCGATGGCGGCGACCACGGCGCTTATGCAGCCTCCAAGGGTGCGGTGCTCGCGATGACGAAAACATGGGCGCGGGCGCTATCCGGGGAAGGGATCTATTTCTACGCCATTGCGCCGGGCTGGGTGGAAACACGCATGGCCCCTGAAGACATCAAAAAACGCGCTGAGGCGGTTGCTGATATTCCGCTTGGCCGGGTCGCGCAGCCTGAGGAAGTGGCCGATATGGTCGGCTTCTTGCTGTCCGGCGCATGTCCATCCGCTGTCGGATCAACATTTGATATCAATGGAGCAAGCTATGTCAGATAGTCACGAGGCACGCCGTATCGCGAACGTGCAGATTGAAGCCTATAATGCCTGCGATTTAGAGGCGTATTGCGTTTTGTTCCACGAGGATGCGGTGCTGATAAACCTACCTGGCCAAGAGGTTATCGCTTCAGGTATGGAGGAAATTCGAAGCATGTACACTGCGCGCTTCCAGACACCCGGACTACGCAGCGATGTTCTGGAGCGTACAGAAATTG
>CAZXTI010000301.1:0-2369 GCA_964643565.1 uncultured Hyphomonas sp.
CCATCTGTGAGCACTGAGAGACAGCTTGCGCCGCCTGCTTCATATTCGCGTGCGATCTGGACCGGGTCAGCGCCGGGTAGGATTTCGCCTGCTGATGGGCTTTTGCGTTTCAGCTCACAGATTAGCGCATTGTCGCCCCGGCTTGCGGTCTGTGTAAGCGCGTGGGCAAACCCGCGCGGAGCTGGTTGATCTTTTGCGAGGGCTTGCAGCTCGGCTGATGTCGTTTTGGCTTTCAGGGCTGCGACTTCATCTCGCTTATATTCCAGAATTTTCGTGAGTGCATTGGCCATGAATTATGCGCCTTTGTTTGAAAGACTGACAAGCGCATCGAGCGTCTCTTTTGCGTGGCCATTGTCTATCGCGGCCTCAGCCATTTTTACGCCGCCGACAAGATCAGATGTGCGTCCAAGCAAATACAGCCCCGCGCCAGCATTGGCAGCGACGCAGTCTCTAAAGGCATTTTTCTCGCCATCAAAGAGCGCGCGGATGGCGCCGGCATTGTGTTCAGGCGCGCCGCCCGCAAGGGCAGATAAGGAGCTGACGCGCAGGCCGAGCATGGCCGGGGTCAGTGTGTATTCATTGATTTCGCCATGCCCGATTTCTGCGACGAGCGTGTCGCCGGAGATGGAGATTTCATCGATGCCGTCAATGCCGTGGACGATCATCGCACGAATGGTTCCGAGCGCGCGAAGCGTTTCAGCCATGGGGCGGACCCATTTGGCTTCTGAGACGCCGAGGATTTGATATTCGGCGCCTGCCGGATTGGTAAGCGGGCCGAGCAAGTTAAAGATTGTGCGTATGCCGAGCTTTGCTCGGATCGGGGCGACATGGCGCATCGCGCTGTGATGGCTGCGGGCAAACATAAAGGCGACGCCTGCGCCGTCAAGACAAGCTGTGAACGTCGCCTCGTCAATGTCGATATTGACGCCCAGAGCCTCAAGCACATCGGCTGAGCCGGTTTTTGGCGGCACGGAGCGATTGCCATGTTTGGCGACGCGGCCACCTGCTGCGGCAATGACAATGGCGCTGGCTGTGGAGGTGTTGAGGCTCGTCCATTTCAGGCCGCCGGTTCCGCATGTGTCGAGAAGCGGGCCTTCTGTGTAAATCTTGCGGGATTTTTCGCGCATGGCCCGTGCGCCTGCGATCAGTTCAGAGCTGGTTTCGCCGCGCACCGCTAGGCCGGTAAGCAATGCGCCGATTTCTTCTGGTGCGGCATTGCCGTCCAGCATGGCATTGAAGGCGGCCTCCAGCGTTGGCGCGTCGAGCTCTTCATGGCGGGCAATGGCTTTAATGGCGGTGGTCAGCGGGGTATCAGTCATGGCGTGGGGGATAGCCGTTTGCTCGCGCAAAGGCAATCAGAGAGGGCCAAGGATGTGGGGCTGTCCGTTTGTGAGGGTGGCCTGCACGCCATAGATATCGGCGAGGCGCTGCGGCGTTAGCGTGTCAGCCGGGCTGCCGTCGGCGACGAGATGTCCATCCTTCATCCATATCAGCCGGTCAGCATATTTGGCCGCTAGCGTAATGTCGTGCAGCACGATCAGCGCGCCGCCGCCTTGGTCTACAAAGGCGCGAAACAGGTTCATAATGGCGAATTGATGGCGCGGGTCGAGCGCGGCAACGGGTTCGTCTGCGATGAGCAGCGGTGTGGTGGCGGCAAAGGCGCGCGCGCAGTGGACACGGGCAAGTTCCCCGCCGGAGAGCGTGCTGGCTTTGCGATTAGCGAGATGGGCAATGTCGCAGGCCTCTAGTGCGGTATTTATGGCGTCTGTGTCCGGTTTGGATAAGTGGCCGAGCCGTGTGCCATGCGCAAAGCGGCCAAGCGCGACGAGATCGCGCACGCGCAAGGGCCATGCAAGCGGGCGGGTTTGCGGCAAATAGGTGAGATGCTGCGCGCGCGTCATTGGCGGCATGGCGTGTGTGTCTTGGCCGCTTAAGGTGGCGGTTCCGCTGGAAGGGCGGCCTAGGCCGATGGCGTGTTGCAGTGTGAGCGTTTTGCCTGCGCCATTCGGGCCGAGCATGATGACCAGTTCGCCGGGGCTTAGGGTAAAGGACACATCCTTGACGAGCGGTGCGCTGTCGATCGTGACCGAGAGGTTTTGGGCGCTGAGCTTAGTCATCTGCCATGCCTCGCTGGGCTGCGATCCAGATAAAGGCCGGCGCGCCGATCAGGGCGGCCACGACGCCGAGTTTTAATTCGGTGCTGGTTGGGATAAGGCGCACGACGATATCAGCCATAACCAGCATTGCGCCGCCGAGGAGGGCTGAGGGGACAAGTGTGCGGGCCGGATCGTGATGAACGAAGGGACGGACAAGGTGCGGGGCGACGATACCGACAAAGCCGATTGCGCCTGCAATGGAGACGGCTGCGC
>CAZXTI010000302.1:0-2368 GCA_964643565.1 uncultured Hyphomonas sp.
CAAATGGACAGGCCGCACGTTTCAGCTTAAGATTGCTTCCATATATCTTGTGAGGACAGCTATGAGGTTATTCATATTAGGACTTTCATTCGCCTTTATCGCAGGGCTAGGCGCAGCTCAGGAAAGCGAAACACAGGATAATGTCGAAGCGGAAGAAAGCGTTGAACAGCGCGTCGTTGTAACAGGCTCACGCCTGCGCAGGCCCGATTTCCCGAGTTTTAACCCTTTGAGGCCACAAAGCCCGGCAGCGTCAGACGTAAGAAAAGCGCTCGAAGATCCTAATACGCGCGTCTACGCATGGAAACCGGAAAGCTTTGCCTATCAAGAGGTTCAAGACTACGACGCGTATAAGAAACTATCGCGAGATCAAAAAGACAATCTGCGACTTATAACCAACCCGGTCGTACGCGGCAGCCGCACGATAATCACAGTCAATGCAGACGACATCTTGAAACAACAAGACGCGCCAAAGCAAACCACAGGCAAGGATTAGTCGCCAATATCATGCGCGAAGCCGAAGCTGCGATAGAGGGCGTTGCTGGGCTACGCACGCGCGCATAGGCAGACCGCCATTCTCAATTGCGCCTGGATTGTTTAGCGTTTACCTTAAGCTCTCTAAACCACGTCAATGATTCGAAATTCATGCCGGAGGACTGCACATGCGCAATCGAAATCCAAACATCCGCAATGGTCTGACTGCCATTCTAATGCTCGGATTAGCGACGACCATCGCTAGCTGCACAACAGCCGGTTATGCCATTCAGGAACGATTTGGCATCGAAAAACGCGACATTCTTGTGAACCGCGTTGAGGATGTCGCCACTGCGCAAGGTGATGCCAAAGAAGAGTTCGCAAATGCACTCGAAGCCTTTCGATCCGTCGTTGCTGTCGATGGCGGTGATCTTGAGGACAATTATGATCGCTTGAGCAAAGCCTATGACCGCTCTGAAAGCCGCGCTGATGACGTTCGCAATCGCATCATATCCGTCAACCGCGTCGCGACCGATCTGTTCTCTGAATGGGAAAGCGAACTCGGCCAATATTCCGATGCTGGCTTGCGCCGCGCCTCCCAATCCCAACTGGATGATACACGTGAACGCTACGAAACCCTGCACGCGAAAATGAACGCAGCCTCTGCCTCAATGGACCCGGTTTTGACAGTCTTCAGCGACCGCGTTCTCTTCCTGAAGCACAATCTGAATGCACGTGCCATCGCCGCGATTGGCGCTGAATCACAGGATCTGGAAACGGATGTTGCCCGCCTCATTGCAGACATGGAACGCTCAATTGCAGAGGCTGATGCCTTTATCGCCGAATTTAAAGGTGCCAATAGCTAACATGTTGCCAAGGCTACAGCGTGACAAGGTTACGCAAATTTCGCCCTGCTAGAAACCGGTCCAGATTATCCAGAAACAGCGCATCCGTGCGGTGCGCCGCGCCCATTGTGTCGGCGGACAAATGCGGCGTCAGCGTAATCTTCTCATGCCCCCAAATCGGGCTATCTTCCGGCAGCGGCTCAACCTCGGTCACATCAAGCGCAGCGTGATCGATCTCGCCTGTATCCAGCGCATGCAGCAAGGCCGCCTCATCGACCAGCTTGCCCCGCCCAACATTCACAAACAGTCCATCCGAGCGCATCGCCTTGAAAAACGCTGCATCAGCCATCCGGTCCGTTTCCTCCGTATGCGGCGCGCACAACACCACTGCATCAACATCGCTTAGCACGCTGCCTATCTCCGCTGGCGGTAGCATCGCATCAGCATGCGCATGCCCGCCCGGCGTCCGGCGCACCCCTGTCACCTGCGCGCCGAGCGCCCGCAAACGCTGCGCCGTGGCCTGCCCAATCGCGCCAAACCCGACGATCAGCCAATGCGTCCCGCCCAGTTCGCGATACTCAATACGCCCCCATGATTTCTCACCGCGCGCCGCGCGTCGCGCCTGGCCTTTTTGAAGCCAGTCAAACCCAGCCCACAGCACCCATTCAGCAATCGCGTCAGCCTGCTCGTGCGAGCCGGTATATTGCCCAGCCTTCTCGATCATCAACTGCAAAATCGGATGGTCGGTCCCCGCCGCTGCCACTTGTAGCCAGTCCAGCCTTTCAGCTCCCAATATCGCCTTGGTAAAATACGGCGCAGCATCGGTAAACCATACGTCCGGTGTGCCATAGCCCATCGTGATTGCCGTGATATCCGTCGCAAGATTTCCTGCAACATCCCGAATTTCGCCATGATTGGAAATGATAAAGGGCGTTACATGGTCGGCCCGCGCCTTGAGGTCTGACCCAATACGCGCGAAAGTGGTCTCATGAATCAGCAAATTATGCATATGTGGCGATCTTCCCTTCTGGCGATTCTTCTGGGAATCACGC
>CAZXTI010000303.1:0-2362 GCA_964643565.1 uncultured Hyphomonas sp.
GATCGATCAGCCCGATCTGCTTCAGATAGCTCGGCGTAATCGACAGGCTGATAAAGTCACCAATCGCTTCATGGAAACCGTCATGCGCGCCTTCCTTATAGAGGAAGTCCTGATCCTTATAAGCGCGCTGATAATAATTGTGCCCAAGTTCATGGTGAACAGTGAAGAAGTCCTCAGCGTTCACCTCGGTGCACATTTTGATGCGGATATCTTCTTCATTGTCCAGATCCCAAGCGGAGGCATGACACACCACTTCGCGGTCGCGCGGGCGCACAATCTGGCTGCGCTCCCAGAAGGTCTCCGGCAATTCGCGCATGCCAAGCGATGAGAAAAAGCTTTCCCCCGTCTCAACCATTTGAACCGCGTCAAATCCCTTCTCTTCAAGGATCGCCGTCAGATCATAGCTTTCAGCCGCCGTCTCCGGCGCGACCAGCGGATAGATGCCCGACCAGCTTTGGGCCCACATATTGCCCAGTAAGTCAGCACGGATCGGCCCGCCCGCAGGCTGCACTTCATCGCCGTAATGATCGTTCAGCTCTGCGCGCACATAGCAATGCAATTCCTTATAAAGCGGCTCAACCTGTCCCCAGAGGCGTTCGACCTCTGCTGACATGTCTTCCGGCGCCATGTCATAATTGGATAACCACATATCAGCCAAATTCGGGAAACCGAGCTCGGTTGCGCCCTGATTGGCAATCTCCACCATGCGCCCATAATCATCGCGCATCGCCGGAGACACCGTGCGCCAGCCTTCCCAAACCGCTTTCAACTCTTCCGGATCCCGCGATGTCTCGATGATCGTGGACAATTGGTCGAGATTTAAATCTTCGCCCTTATAATTGAAGGTTCCGGTCGCATAAGTGCTGTCGAGTTTTGTCGTGATTTTTGCCAGCTCATCAGCTGCGCCAGCTGTAGACGGGGCAGGGATCACAATGCCTGAACGCAGAATTTGCATCTTGCGCGCAAGGTCAGCGGGCAGATCAACACCTTCAAATTGCTTCGTTGCATTGGCGATCTCTACAGAGAGTTTCGTCGATTCGGCGCTCGCCAGAGATAAAAGCAGGCTCGTATCAAAGGTGATATTTGTCGCCTGGTTCCACGCTGTGCGCCCGGCAAATTCGCTGTTCTCGGCCAAACGCGCTTCTGCATCGGCAATAAAAGCCTTCGCGCCGTCCAAATCTTTGGAGAATTCAGCCTCTCCTGATGTATGAACAGCTCTGGCGGGGGTATCGCCTGATGTGTTGGAAGAGGTGGGCGTATCGCACGCAGCGAGCGCAAGGGCGGACAAAATGGCCGCGCTAGTTGTCATGAGTTGAGGTTTCATAGTAAGCTCCAGAATAGACGTGATATGCACTCAAACGGGGTGCGGCTATTCCGTCAATGCGGGGGATACAATTTTTTAAGGTAGAAAACCGACAGGTTTTGTAACGGTCAGCCGTTAAACCTGTATCTCATAAATATAAAAGGGGATAAGAATGATGAAATATATTTTCACTGCCGCTGCTTTCGCTGCTGCGCGGCTGTCTATCTCCGTCCCTGTTGTCAAAGTCGTTCCTACTCCTCGGCGCGCTCTGACCACACGCGTACATACCAGTCGTGCGCGTTCAAGGCGGGTTATCCGCCGGTAATCTTCTCTTCTGGAGATTACCATACAAAATGGTGTGTCGTCACTGTCCCCCGACCGACGACGCATCCTAGGCCACCGGTTACTGTTCGCCCTTTGCCGGTGGCCATTCTTTTTCTGGGAAGATGAATAGCGGTGCGAACGGTCGCCTATTTCTTTTTGCCAGTGGGCATGGCTTCAACAAAAGCCAGAGCCTCTTTCAACAGCGCAGCGATAATATCCACATCGCGCAACATAGCATCCGTCAAGCAAATATAGTCGCGCATGGTCGCGCCATAGGATTTGAACGGCCCGGCACCAGCCGTTTCGCCCAGCTCTTTCTGACGTGGCTTGGGGAGACGAATACCAAGCTCGCCAGCCTTGTTCATCTGGCTGAACATATGTCCATTGGCGGACGTAAAGACGAGGTTTTTACCTTTGCGCTCAATCCCCGCAGCTGCGCAGGCACGGTCATAGACTTCGAGGGTCGCCTCGAAAGATGCCATGCTTAGTCCACCTTGCTCATATAGGTCGGCAACCAGTCCTCATGCGCTTCACGGAGTTTGGAGAGGGGGAGATTGAAAATTGAGTTTTCAAGACTGAAGCCTTCATTTCCAACGGTGCCTATGTCGGTCATCGTTATGTTCGCCCTTGCGGCTTTAGCTCGCGGTTCATGGATAACCGACGGGCAAATGGCGGCGAGAAAGCAACCTTGATGTTCAGAAAAATAGAAAAGAGGATCATGCTCAGAATTACCCA